>VGPB01000207.1 GCA_016875695.1 Chloroflexota bacterium
CCGCAGCGCCCGCGTCGAGCGCGCCGTCAACGTAGGCGGACAGCAGCTCGTCGCGCTCCGCGCGGGGCGGGGCGCTCGGCTCGCGGTCGTGGCGTCGCCACCAGCGCATGCGCATCACTTACTCATGACGCGCCGGCGGCAAGCCGGGTTCCGCGACGGAGCCGGAGCGCGGCGCGGCGGCGCCGCAGAGAGGGGCCGGCTGCGCGGCCAGCGGGCGCAACTCGCCGCGCAGCTCCTCGCGCAGGCGGGCGCGCGCGCGGCTGAGGCGCGACTTCACGGTGCCGACGGAGATGCCGGCGGCCCGCGCAACCTCCTCGTACGCGAGCTCGTGCACGTCGGCGAGCAGCACGAGCAGGCGCCACTCCTCGAGCAGGGCGAGCTGCGCGCGCTCCAAGCGCGCGCGCAGCTCGCCCTGCAGCAGCATCTGCTCAGGCAGCGGCCCCGGGTCGGGCGGGTCGATGAGCGGGCGCTCGTCGGCGGCGCGCGCGGCGTCGAGCGACTGCTGCAGGCGGCAGTAGCTGCGGCGCAACTCGTCGCGCGCGGCATTAGCGACGATGGTGAGCAGCCAGGCGTGAAAGCGCTCGCCGCGAAAGCGTCCGATGTGGCGGTAGGCGCGCAGGAACGCCTCCTGCGTGACGTCCTCGGCGGCCTAGGGCGAGCCGAGGAAGCGCAGCGCGAGCCCGTAGGCCTGGTCGTGGTGACGGAGCACGAGGCTGTTGAACACGTCGAGCTGATGCGCCGCGCG
The DNA here is from genome assembly GCA_016875695.1 of Chloroflexota bacterium. GTDB lineage: Bacteria > Chloroflexota > Dehalococcoidia > UBA2979 > UBA2979 > SHYP01. Next base: position 746 of record VGPB01000207.1, read on the forward strand.
TAGCGCAGCGCACCAGCTCGACGTTGTCGTCAAGCGTCACGTCGTCGCTGGATCCAGGGCGTGCATCCACGCGCGTCCCGCTCGCCCCGCCGGCCGGGCGAGGGTAGCATGCGACGCGGCTGCGCCAAAGCAAAGCGCGCCTGCGTGCAGGGAGGCTGCATGCCACTCGTCGGCGGTCGCGAGCTGCTGCTGGCGGCGGAAGCCGGCGGGTACGCGGTGCCCGGCTTCAACATCTCGAACATCGAGCTCGCGCTCGGGGTGCTCGACGCAGCGGAGGCGCTGCGCGCGCCGCTGCTGCTGCAGTGCAACGCGGCGAACCTCGCGCACCTGGGCGGCATCGAGGTAGCGGCGGCGCTCGGGCGTGCGCTGGCGGCACGCGCGAGCGTGCCGGTCGCGGTGCACCTCGATCACGGCGACAGCGTGGGGCAGCTACGCGCGGCGGTGAGCGCAGGCTTCACGTCGCTCATGTTCGACGGATCGACGCTGCCGTTCGAGCGCAACCTGCACGACACGCGCGAGGCGTACGCGGTGGCCGCCGCCGCAGGCCTCGCGCTCGAGGCGGAACTCGGTCACGTCGGCGGCCGCGAGCCGGGCGTCGTGACGTCCGAGGCGATCCTCACGGAGCCGGCCGCGGCGCGGCGCTTCGTGGAGGAGACGCGCGTAAGCGCGCTCGCAGTGTCGGTGGGCACGGCGCACGGGCTCGCGGGTGCGGTGCGCCTGGACCTCGTGCGCGAGCTGCGCACGGCGACACGCGCGCTGCCGCTGGTGCTGCATGGCGGGTCGGGCGTCTCGGCACGCGATCTGACGGCGGCGGTAGACGCGGGCATCCGCAAGGTCAACATCAGCACCGAGATCCACGCGGCATTCGCGCGCGCGCTCGCGAGCGGCGTCGATGCCGATCCGCGTCCCGCGTTGCGGCTCGCACGAGAAACGGTGGCGGCAGCGGCCCAATCACGGATCGAATCCTTAAGGGCGTCCCGCCGGGCGTGACCGTCTATACTAGGCTGCAATGACCGACGACGACCTACAGGCGGCGCTAGGGCCGGGCGCGGGCGGGGACGAGCCCGCCAGCGCGGCCGCCAGCGGCGCGAGCAAGTGGGACCGCTACTTCGCGGACCTGCCTGAGTTCGCCGCCTCGCCCTCGTTCCCGGCCACGGGGGCGGGTGCGAGCAACACGGCGACCGCCAAGGCCGGCGCCAACGAGAGCGCGCCGTCCCCGGACTCGACGCCGGACGGCTCGTCGCACGACGAAACGCCAGACGTGACGCCGGACGAGGCCGCCGTCGAGGCGCCACGACCGCTGCGCCCGCAGCTGCTGTTCCCGCCCCCCGCCGGCGAGGAGCCAGAGGACGGCGACCAAGCAGAGGGCGACGCGATCGCCGGCGCGCGACAGGCGTTTGCCGCGGTGCCGCCGCCGCGCCCGGACCACCCGACGGCCAGCGACCTCGAGCGCTGGGAGCGCATGTTCGCGGACCTCTCGGAGCTGGCAGCCCCGGTGCCGCCGCCGAGCGAGCCGTTCCCGGGCGGTCCGAGGCAGTTCGCGCCGGAGCCTCCGCCCACCGACTTTCCGCTGACAATCCAGCCGGCCGCCGCGCTGCCGGCCCCGACCGCCGGAGTAAGCGACGACGACGCTGCCGCGGCACCCCCGGCCGAGAAGCCGGCGCGCGAGCTCGTGGGCGCCGAGCGCAGCCGCGTGCTGAACTTCGAGCGCACGCCGGCGAGCGCGGTGGGCGCGAGTGTGAGCGCGAGCGCCGACGAGCTGCGGCCGCCGCCCCCGCCGCCGTGGGTCGTGGCGTTGAAGGAGGGGACCGGCACGGCCGAGCAGGGCGACGCGTGGCGCAACATACTCAGCGAGCAGCCGGCCCCGTGGCGCGTCGCGAGCGCCGGCGGAGGCGCGGCGTCGATGGC
>VGPB01000208.1 GCA_016875695.1 Chloroflexota bacterium
AGCAGCGCCGCGTGCGGCAAGTCCGGCCAGCGCACCAGCACGTAGCGCGGCTCCGCGGCGCCTGCCGCCGGCGGCAGCACCGGCACCACCAGCAGCCGCTCCGCCTCGCGCGCGCGCGCCTGGTCCGCCACCAGCGGCGCATCCATCACGACCACAACGTCCGCGTCAGCACGCGAGCGTCGCGCGGTCCCTAAGCGCCGCGTCGTCGTCGAACGGACCGATCGCCGCCACGTGCAGCGCCTCGTCACGCAGCACCGCGTTCGCCACGCGCGCCACGTCGTCGATGCTTACGCGCGCGAAGCACTCAATCACCCGCTCCGGCCGATCCAGCGGCAGCCCGCGGATCGCGCGCGAGCCGTACCACCCCGCCACTGACTGCGTGTCCTCCATGTACAGCTGGATACGCGACGACACCAGCCCCTTCGCGCGCTCCAGTTCCGCCGCTCCGACCGGCTCGCGCGCGCGCGCCAGCTCACGTCCAATCTCGCCCACCGCCTCGGCCGCACGCTCGGTGTCCACGCCCGCCGACACCGCGAACGCCCCCGTGTCCAGCAGTTGCGTCAAGTGGCTGCGCACGTCGTAGCACAGCCCCAGCTCCTCGCGCAGGCGCAGGAACAGCCGCGACGACATGCCTTCGCCCACCACCACCGACAGCAGCCCCAGCGGGTAGCGATCGGCGTCACGCGCGCCGCAGGCGAGCAGCCCCAGCGCCAGGTGCGTCTGCTCCGTGTCCTTCGCCAGCAGCTGCAGGCGCGCGCCCGCGCCGCCCGCGTTCGGGGTCCACGTCGCCGGCGCGCCCGGCGCCCAGTCGCCCAGCTGCTCCTGCACTAGCGCGAGCACCGCCCGCGCGTCGATCGCGCCTGCGATCGCCACCACCACCCCGTTCGCCACGTGCTGCGCGCGATAGTAGCCGTGCAGCCGCTCGCGCCCGATCGCCGCCACCGTCTCCGGCGTGCCCGCGATGTCGCGCCCGTGCGCCTGGCCCGGCCACAGCAGCCCGTCCAGCAGCACGCCGACGTGCTCGTCGGGCGAGTCCTCCACCGCGGCCAGCTCCTCGAGCACCACGCCGCGCTCGCGCTCCACCTCGTCCGCCACGAACAGCGAGCGGCGCACCATGTCGCCCAGCACGTCCAGCGCGCGCGCCGCATGCTCTGGCGTCACCTTCGCGTAGTACACCGTGTACTCGCGCTCCGTCGCCGCATTAATCGACCCGCCCATCGCGTCGATCTCGATCGCCACGTCCTTCGGTCGCGGGCGCCGCTCCGTGCCCTTGAAGCACAGGTGCTCAACAAAGTGCGACAGCCCGGCGTCCGCCGCCACCTCGAACCGCGAGCCTGCGCCCACGTACATCGACAGCGCGACCGAGCGCGCGTGCGGCATCGGCACCACCACCACGCGCAGCCCGTTCGCGAGCGTCACGAGCTCAGGCACGCGCCCTCCCTGCTTCACGAGCCGCGGAACGCCTCGATCCTATGGAGCGCTCCGAGCCGCGGTCAAACCGGCGGCCGACCGGACTCCCCCTCGCCCCGCAGGGGAGAGGGGGCCGGAGGGTGAGGGCTTCCGGCCGCCAGCCGCCGAGACCAGCATCGCGTGCAGGAGCCGCTCCGGAGCGCGGACGCAGCTCCGCATCCGAAGGGTGAGCGAGTGGGCCCTTCCCTCGCTTCCTACGACTCCAGCCAGAGCACGTCCCCGTGCAGATCCGCGGGGTGCGCCTTCGCTGCGAACACCGCGTACTCCGCACGCGACGCGCCGATCGTCGTGCCCGCGCCGTGGCCCGGCAGCACCAGCGTCGCCTCAGGCAGCGGGTACAGCCGCCCCGTGATCGCCGCGATCGCCTGCTGCAGCGCCTCCGGCGAGCGCGAATGCCCCGGCCCGCCAGGGAACAGCGTGTCGCCCGTCAGCAGCGCACCGCCCACGCGCAAGCAAATCGAGCCGGGCGTGTGCCCCGGCGTGTGCAGCACCTCAACCTGCGCGCCGCCCACCGCGAACGCCGCGCCGTCGGCGAGCGGCTGCACGCCGTGCGCGGGGTCGAGCTCGGTCTCCCGCTCCGAGGCGAACACCGGCGCCTGAGTGTGCGCGCGCAGCACGCCGAAGCCGTCCCAGTGATCGCGGTGCGAGTGCGTCACCACGATGCGCTCCACCGCCGCGCCCCCCAGCGCCTCGACGATCGCCTCCGCGCCCGCCGGCGCGTCCACCACCGTCGCCGCGCCGCCGGCCATCGGCCGCACGATGTACGCGTTGTTCTCGAACGGGCCCAGCGGTCCCACCAGCTCGACCGTCACCTGCGCGTCCGCGTACACCCGTGTCACCGCTCACCTCTCTCGTCGCGCCGCCTCCGCCGATGATACGGCCGCGCCCGCGCCCGCCGCAGCGCACCGCGCCGTCATGCACATCCTCGCCGCTAGGCCGCCTGCGCCCGCCGAAGCCGGAGCTGCCCGTCACGGCGAGTGACTCACGGGGAGTGACCCGAGCGACACGCGCCCACGCTCCACCGCCACGAAGCCCTCGCGCGCGAGCGCGTCGAGCAGCGCGCGCACGCGCAGCGCCGCGCGCGCGTCCGCCCCGGTACGCACGAGTAGCGTGTGCGTCGTCAGGGGCCGATCCGCCGCGCGCAACGCGTGCAGGATGCGGCCTCGCCACTCGCGGT
>VGPB01000209.1 GCA_016875695.1 Chloroflexota bacterium
GGGCGCGTGGGCGGCGCTGCATGCCCCCCGCGCCGCCGCGACCGCGTCGCGCGTCGCGGCGCTCGACTCTCCGCCGCCGCGTGCTTGACCCTACGCGCCGCCGGCGGTGCGATATTGCGGGTGTCGCGTGTGGGCAGAAAGGGATGACGGCTGATGCGTCTGGGCAAGATGTTGCGCGGGCTTGCGCTCGCGGGTTGTGCGTGTCTGTTGCTGCCGGCGGTCGCCGGTGCGCACGAGCGTCGAACAGTCGGCAAGTACGAGTTCGTCGTCGGCTTCGCGGTGGAGCCGGCCTACGTGAGTGAGATGAACGGGGTCAGCCTGCGCGTGCAGCTCCCGGGCACGCCCGCGACGCCGGTCGAGGGCCTCGAGAAGACGCTGCAGGTGGAAGTCACGCACCTCGGCTCCGGCGCGACAAAGACGGCGGCGCTGCGCACCGTATTCCGCGCCCCCGGCCTCTACACCGCCGACCTGCTGCCGACGGTGACGGGCCAGTACCGCTTCCGCTTCTTCGGTACGATCGAGGGCACCAGCGTGAACGAGCAATTCACCTCGGGCGCGAGCTTCCACAACATCGAGGGGACGGAAGCGATCGAGTTCCCGGAGCGGCAGGCGCAGCTGCGCGAGGTGCAGGGGCTCGCGGACGCCGCGCGTGACGAGGCCGCCGACGCGGCGAGCGCGGCCTCCACCGCGCGGCTGCTGGCGATCGCGGCACTCGTGGTCGCGGTGTTGTTCGGCGGGCCCGCGCTCGCGCTCACGATGCGCCGGCGCTAGGTCGCGATGGGAGGGCCGCGCTCAGGAAAGGGGCGCAGCACGGCGACGAGCGCAGCGCGGGCCGCGCTCGTCGCCGTGCTGGCGCTCGTGCTGACGCTCGCGCTGCACGCGCCCGCCGTGCAGGCGCACGCCGCGTTCGACCGCGCAACGCCGGCGCCGGGGTCGTCGAGCACGAGCGCGCCCGCCGACGTCACGATCTGGTTCAGCGAGCCGGTCGCGCGCGCGTTCACCGCGATCGAGGTGCTCGACGCGTCGCGCCAGCGCGTGGACCGCGACGACCTCACGGTGGAGGGCGCGCGAGCGAGCGTGACGTTGCGCCCGAGCCTCGGCGACGGCGTCTACACGGTGGCGTGGCGCAACGTCTCGGAGGTGGACGGCCACGCGCTGCAGGGCTCGTACGTGTTCGGAATCGGCGATGTCGCGGTCGGCGGCGCGCTACTCGAGGCGCCGGAGCCGCCGGAGCCGCCGCTGCTGGCGTCGCGCAGCGAGCCGGTGGTGCGCTTCCTAGTCGTGCTGGGCGGCGTGCTCGCGGTGGGCGCGCTGCTGTTCGGGCTGATAGCCGGCGAGCCGGCGCTGGCCGCGCTGCGCGAGCGCGATGCGCAGCGGCTGAGCCATGCGCTGGCGGTTCCGCTGGGCCGGCTGGTGGTGGGCGGCGCGGCGCTGTTCCTGCTCGCGTCGGGCGCGCAGCTGATGGCGCACACCGCGTCCGCGACGGGGCTCACGCCAGCCGAGGTGCGGCTCACCGAGCTGCGCACGGTGGTGGACACCGAATGGGGCGACCGCTGGATGTGGCGCGTGCTGCTCGGCATGCTGGCGCTGCTCGCGTTCGCAGCGCGCGGCGCGCTCGCGGACCGTCTGGGCGAGCGGCCCGGGCTGGCGCTCGCGTGGCAGTGGGTGGTGGGGGCGCTACTTACGGGCGCGCTGCTGACCGTGAGCCTGACGAGCCACGGCGCGGCGGTGAGCGCGCTGACGCTGCCCGGGACGCTCGCGGACGCGCTGCATCTCGCGGCGGCCGCGGCGTGGTCGGGCGGGCTCGTGGGGCTGTGGCTGGCGCTGCGCGCGGCGCGGCGGCTGCTGAGCAACGAGGAGCAGCGCACGTACGCGGCGGCGCTGGTGCCGCGCTTCTCGACGCTTGCGGTGCTGTCGGTCGCGGCGCTCGCGCTGACGGGCGTCTACGCGACGTGGCTGGAAGTCACGTCGCTGCGCGCGTTCACCACGCCGTACGGCAGGGTGCTGCTCGCGAAGCTCACGCTAGTGGCGGTGCTGCTTGTGATCGGCGCGGTCAACCTGTGGTGGCTGCAGCCTCGCCTGCAGCGCAGCCTGACCGCGGCAGCCGCGCTGCGGCGCACGGTGACGGCCGAGATTGCGCTCGTCACGCTCGTGATCGCGGCGGTGGGGCTGCTCACGAGCATCGAGCCGGCGCGCCAGGTGCAGACGCGCGAAGAGCTCGCGCGCGGGCTGGTGGCCGAGCAGCGCGCCGACGGCGTGCGCACGCGGGTGGAGCTGCAGCCGGGCGCCGCCGGCACGAACCGCATGACCGTGACGCTGGAGGACGAGCGCAGCGGTCCGATCGGCGCGGCCACGAACGTGAGTGTGCGGATGCAGCCCGTGGGCGCCGGCGTCGCGGCCGCGACGCAGACGGCGAGCGCGCTGGGCGAGGGCCGGTACGTGGTGGGCGCCGTGCAGCTGCCAAGCGCCGGCGCGTGGCAGATCGCCGTGGACGCGGCGCGCCAGGGGGGGCTGGACGTGCGCGCGCGGCTGGAGATCGCGCTGCCGGCGCGGCCACCGGACTCGGCCAGCGCGGGGATCGCGCCGGACCCCGATCGCGGGCGGCTGCTGTG
>VGPB01000210.1 GCA_016875695.1 Chloroflexota bacterium
ACGCCCCGGCGACGCCGTCGCCGTCACGGGCTGCCTCGGCGCCGCCGCGGCCGGTCTCGCGCTGATCCAGGCCGGCCGCGCCGGCGACCCGCACGGCGAGCCGCTGCTGCGCGCGCACCGCCACCCCCGCGCGCAGCTCGCCGCGGGCCAGGCCGCGCTCGGCGGCGGCGTACGCGCCGCCATCGATGTCTCCGACGGGCTGCTGCAGGACCTGCACCACGTCGCACGCGCCTCCGGCGTCGGCATGGAGCTCGACCTCGCCGCGCTGCCGCTGCATCCCGCCGCCGTCGAGCTGTTGGGCAGCACCGCCGCGCGCGAGTTCGCGCTCGCCGGCGGCGAGGACTTCGAGCTCGCGTTCACCGCGCGCCCCGAGGCGCTCGCCGCGCTCGAGTGCACCGTCATCGGCCGCGTGCTGTCCGATCATCCCGGGACGATCGTCGTGCGCGAGCCGAGCGGCGCGCCCTACGCGGTGCGCACGCACGGCTGGGACCAGCTGCGCGGCCGCCCCCTAGCACGCGACTAGCGTGTCCCGTCCACATGGGAGTCCAGCCGCCGCGCACGCCTGGACGGCTGGTCCGCGGAACCTGCGACCGTCAGGCAGAGGCCGCGGCAACGCGCCTGTTAATGGGCTCCCGAGCGCGCCCTGCGGGGAACGCGAGTGGCGAAGCCCCTCGCATGAAGAAGGGTGGGGGGGCGGGGCCCCCGGCCCGGAGGGCCGTCATCAGCTCCAATCCGCCGCTGCGACCGGAGCGCCCCGCCCGACTCCAGGCTGTGCGCGGGCGAGATGAGCACCGCGAACCGCGTCGTCGCCACCGCGCCCACCGCCGCGCGCATGCGCGCGCTCGGCCGCCGCATGGCGCGCCTGCTCCGCCCCGGCGATGTGCTGCTGCTCCAAGGACAGCTCGGCGCCGGCAAGACCACCTTCGCGCAGGGCGTCGGCGCCGGCCTGCGCGTCGAGGGTCCCGTACGCAGCCCCACGTTCGTGCTGCTCGCGCGCTACGACGCCCCGCTCCCGCTGTACCACTCCGACCTCTACCGCCTCGACACCCCCGCCGAGGTCGAGGAGCTTGCCCTCGCCGAGCAGGCCCAGGACGGCGTGCTACTGGTCGAGTGGCCGGAGCGCGGCTTCGACGCGCTACCCGCGCAGCACCTGCTCGTCGTCATCGAGCCCCGCGCCGACGCCCCCACCGGACGTCGCCTCACGCTCGTCGCCGCCGGCGACCGCTACGTCGCGCTCCTCGACGGCCTCGTCGCCACCCGCCTCGCCGAGCGCGTGTAGGCGGGCCTCGGCACTCGTCCCGATCGGGGCGACTGCCCGGAGCCCGCGCCGCGCCTACAACCGTCATGTACTGCTGATTGCAGTGCATTGGCACGGATGCCGGTGCGATCGGCGCTGCTGGTTGCGGCAGGCGGGAAACGCTTCCGCTTCTACTACGATCTCGAGGTGCCGGAGTTGCTGCACATCGTCCTGAGGCACGGCACGACCCCGGACGACGCCATCCGCACTTACTTCGAAGACATCACGAGCGCGTGGGACGGCGCACGCGCGCGCTACGCGACAACCACGAGTAGCCATGTCCTACACCAGACCCGCCACACGCGCGACCAGTCCGTGATCGTGATCAGCTGCTTCGAACAGGAGGATCGCTAATGTCCCAGCAAGGCAAGCCTGTTGAGATCCGCACCATCGCCGACCGCGTGGATGAAGACCCGGACGTGTCGAACCTCGTCTCCCGCCTCGAGGCCGATGCGGACCACGAAACGGCGACGCGCAACGTCACGCTTCGCTGGGGCAGCGGGCAGATCGCGGTCGTGAAGCGCGCCGCCGCCATCCTCGGCATGCCGTACCAGACGTATCTGAAGCAGGTGGTGTTCAAGCAGGCCATCGCCGACATCGAGCACGCCGAGGCCGCGCTCCGCCCTGCGCCGGCGCCGAGGCGAGCGACCCGGCCTCCCACCCGGGGTCGCGTGCCGAGGCTGTAGCGCCTCGCGGTATGGCGTGAGCGCCAGTCCGTGCACCGCATGGAGCACCGGCGGTGCGGCATCCGATGTGCCGCGTCCCACGCGGCGCCGGTCTGCATCGTCCGCCGCTCCCGGCAGTGCAGCGGAACGCTGCCCTGCGCGTTACGCTCGCCCCCGCCACAATACCCCGCGAGGTGCGGCCCCCCATGCTCGAGCTCGCCATCGACAGCGCTTCGGACGACGCCGCGGTCGCGCTCGTCGACGGCGAGCGCGTGCTCGCGGAGCGGCGCTGGCGCGTCGCCACCACCTACTCGCGCGAGCTGCTCGCCGGCATCGAAGCCACGCTCGCCGCCGCGGGCGCCGCGCGCGACGCGATGGGCGCCATCGCCGTGAACGCCGGCCCCGGCGGCTACTCGAGCCTGCGCACCGGCGTCGCCACCGCGCAGGGCCTCGCGCTCGCGCTCGACATCCCGCTCGCCGGCGTCGACCGGCTCGAGACGCACGCCTACCCCCACCTCGCCGAGGCGTACGCCGTCGGCATCGGCGCCGTCGTCGCCGTGCACCAGCTCGGCCGCGCCGGGCTTGCCTGGGCCGCCTACGCCGCGGCACCGCACG
>VGPB01000211.1 GCA_016875695.1 Chloroflexota bacterium
CCGCGCGACCGCCGCACCGTCGTGGTCGTGGTCGTGACCGTGCGCGTGGTCGGGCCCGCGGAGGTGGTCGTGGCCGTGCGGCAGGAGGTCGCGCAGCGAGGCGCTCGAGCCCGCGACCCGCGTGCCGTCCCGCTCGTGGACGTGCTCGTGTCCGCCGCCCGCGTGCCGGTGCGCGTACCAGCTGGCACGCGGCAGCAGCGCCTGTGCGAGAAGGCTCAGCAGGACGAGCGCGACGAGGCGCGTCGGATCTGGACGGCGGCGGGTCATTGCGGCAGGGGCGGTGCCTATCACGGTCGGCGCATCGGATACGAGCGCGGAATCGTGGACGGATTCACGCTTGCCTCACCGATCCGTGCTAGACCGGCCGCCATGGCGATCGCACGCAGCGTCAATCACGTCTCGTTTCCCGTACGCGACCTCGCGGCCGCGCTCGGCTTCTACCGCGACCTGCTCGAGCTCGAGACGATCCCGCGGCCCGACTTCGGCATCGACGGCGCGTGGCTGTCCGCCGGCAACGCGCAGATCCACCTCATCGCCATGCTGGAGGGGATGCAGGTGGACACCCCACCGCCGACCCTGAACCCGGCGGCGAGCCACCTGGCGTTCACCATCGACGACTACGCGGCGACGCTCGCGCGCCTGCAGGCGGCCTCGATCGAGGTGCTCCCCGCCGGCCCCGAGGTCGGGCAGATGTGGGTGCGCGACCCGGACGGACACGTCATCGAGCTGATCGACGCGGCGGCGGCCGCGCGGCGCTGAAGCCGGCCCGCACGGGGCGCTGAAGCCGCCCCGGAGGGATTGTCCCCGCGTCGCGGTCGCGACAGGCTTGGGCCATGCCCAGGCGGTGTCCGTCGTCCGTGCCCGCCACGCTCGCGGCGCTGCTCGTGCTCGGAGTGGCCTGCGGCGCCGGTGCCGCGGCCCTCGAGATCTCGCGCAGTGACGCCGGCTGGACCGTGAAGGCCAGCGGCGCGCGGGTCGAGGACGTCCTCGCGGAGCTCGCCGCGCGCGAGCCGTTCGCGGTGTCGATGCAGCTCGGCCTGGAGCGGCCGCTGGTCGACGTCGACCTGCGCGACGCGACCCTCGAGCGCGTGCTGCGCGACGTCCTGCGCGGGCGGAACCACACCATCGCCTTCCGCGCGGACGGCGACGATCTCGCCGTGTCGCGGGTCGAGGTCATGCTGCCGCGCGCGGCGCGCGAGCCGGCGCAGCAGCCGACGCGGCTGCAGTACGTGAACCAGCCCGGCGCCGAGGCCGCGCGGCGTGCCGCGGTGGCGCAGCGGGCTCGCGAGCAGGCGCTGTTCCAGCGGATGCGACAGGCGAACCAGGCGCAGCGCCGACAGGTGCGCGCGCCGCGCGCCGTTCCGCAGGCCGTCGCCGCGTCGGAGCCGCTGCCGCTGCGTCGTCAGCTCTGGCTGAGGATCTGGAGCCAGCGACGCTGACGAGACGTGTCGCCGGCGGTCGCTCGGTGCGTCGCCGTCAGGAGCACTTCGGCCGGCGCCCCGCGGCGACGGCCTGCTCGTAGACCGGCATGTCCTGCGCGATCCGGCTCTGCAGGGCCGCGGTGCGCGTCTGGTCCGACGGGTGCGTCGAGAGGAACTCCGGTGTCCCGCCGCCGCCCGCGGCCGCCATGTTCTGCCAGAACTTCGTGCTCTCGCGCGGGTCGAAGCCGGCGCTCGCCATCAGGTCGAGGCCGAGCAGGTCCGCTTCGGTCTCGTGCGTGCGGCTGAACGGCAGCAGCACGCCGACCTGCGCGCCCACGCCGAGCGCCGCGACCAGCCCCGAATCCATGGTCGCTCCGGCGACCTCCATCAGCGCGCCGGTGAGCACCTGCTGCGAGACGCGCTCGTTCGCGTGCTGTGCGAGCACGTGCGCGACCTCGTGGCCGATGACCGTCGCGAGCTGGTCCTGGTTCTTCGCGACCTTCAGGATCCCCGTGTTGACGCCGATCTTGCCCCCGGCAGGGCGAAGGCGTTCGCGCTGTCGTCCTTGAAGACCACGACCTCCCACTGGCGCGGCGCCTCGGGGTCGGTCACCTGCCCGGTGATCGCAGCGGCGACGCAGCGCACGTAGCGCTGCTGGCTCGTGTCCGTACTCTGCGGCGTCTCCTGCTTGATGTCCTGGAACGCGCTGGCGCCCATCTGCGCGACGTGGTTGCCGGACATCAGGCGCAGCTGGCGGCGTCCGAGCGGCGAGGTGGCACAACCGGCCTCGAGCACGACGATCACGGCAACGAGCGTCACCGGCGGGCGGCGCGAGAGCGGGGCGGGGGCAGCGGGGGCGGCGAGGCGCACGCCAATCGGATCTCCTGCAGTGCGCATCACACCGCAGATTGGTCCGCCACCGCGTCGGGCGCAAGGTCTGCGAGCAGCGCATCGGCGCGCCGGCACTGGTGCACGTTGCCGAGCTTCGCGAACAGCTCGCGCGCGTGCTCGAGCTGCGCCGTGGCGCGCGCGTGATCGCCCGCGACGCGCGCGATCTGCCCCGCCGTCAGGAGCGCACACGCGACCGTCGTGCGGCTGTCGATCTCCTCGCCGAGCGCAAGCGCCCGCTCGGCGTCGCGCGCGGCCTCGTCGAG
>VGPB01000212.1 GCA_016875695.1 Chloroflexota bacterium
GGCGGCGGCCCGACGCGATCGTGCTCGTCGTGCTCGCGATCGCCGCGGTCGCGCTCGCGCTCAGGCTGTACGAGCTCGGGGTGCGCGCGCTGCACCACGACGAGTCGCTGCACGCGACGTACTCGTGGTACTTCCAGCACGCGCGCCCGCTGTACCGGCACGACCCGCTAATGCACGGGCCGTTCCAGTTCCACGCGATGGCGGGTTTCTTCAAGCTGTTCGGCGACGGGGACGCGATGGCGCGCATGCCGGCGGCGCTCGCGGGCACGGCGCTGGTGCTCACGCCGCTGTTGCTGCGGCGCTGGCTGGGCGCGGCGGGCACGATCGCGGCTGCACTGTTCCTTGCGCTGTCTCCGTCGCTGCTCTATTACTCGCGGTTCGCGCGCGAGGACATCTACAGCGCGCTGTGGACAGCGCTGCTGATGATCGCGGGGTGGCGCTACCAGCAGGACGGCCGCGACCGTTGGCTCGCGGTCGTGGCCGGCGCGCTCGCGCTCGGCTTCGCGACGAAGGAGTCGGTGTACCTCGTCGCGGCGGTGCTGCTCGTGTACCTCGACGTGATGCTGACGCTCGCGCTGCTCGACCAGCGCGGCTCGCGCGGCGAGCAGCGGCTGTGGGAGGGCGTGCTGCTGGCGCCGGTGGCGTGGCTGCTGGCGGCGCTCGCGCTGCCGCTCGCGCCGCTGTGGCGCCGCCTGGGCTTCGTCGGGTTGCCACGCGCGGGCGCGCTGCTGATCGTCGTCGGCGTGCTCACGCTGCCGCAGCTCGCGGCGGCGGCGCAGCTGCCCGCCGAGGCGCTCGACGTGGTCGTGGCGGGCGAGACCGAGCGGCGCCTGGGCGTGATCACGGTGTGCGTGCTGCTCGGCCTCGCGACGATCGCGGGACTGCTGTGGGACTGGCGGCGCTGGCTGCTGGTGGCGGCGGTGTTCTACGGCATCACGATCCCGCTGTTCACGACGGGCTTCACGAACGTGCGCGGCGGCGTGATGTCTGACCTGTGGGACGCGCTCGACTACTGGCTCGCGCAGCAGGATGTGCGCCGCGGCGAGCAGCCGTGGTTCTATTACGTGTTCATGCTCCCCCTGTACGAGGTGCTCGTGCTCGTGCCGGCGCTCGCGGCGGCGGTGTGGCTCGCGATGCGGCGGCACGACGCGCTCGCGGGGCTGCTCGCGTGGTGGTTCGCGGGGAGCTTCATCGCGCTGTCGTACGCAGGCGAGAAGATGCCGTGGCTGCTCGTGCACCTCGCGCTGCCGCTCGCGCTGTTGGCCGCGCTCGGCATCGGGCGCGCGTGGGCGGCGCTGACGGCCCCCGCAGCCGTGCCGAGGCGCCGCGCGGCGGCGTGGGTGGGACCGCTGTTGCTCGCGGTGCTGCTGCTGCCGTTGGCCGCGTACTCGTTGCGCACGGCGCGCGACGTGGTGTACGTGCACCCGGACACGCCCATCGAGCCGCTGATCTACACGCAGACGAGCCCGGACGTGCCCGCCCTCTCGCGCGAGATCCACGAGCTGTCGCGGTCCCGCCCCGGCGGCCTGCAGGTGTTCGTGGACGAGAGCGAGGCGCTGCCGTGGCCGTGGGCGTGGTATCTGCGCGACGTGTCGTTCGTGGGCTACCTGCCCGCCTCGGACTTCGCGACGGTGGGCGCGCAGGCGCTCGTGATCACGGCGCGCAGCACGACCCAGGCGCACCCGGAGCTGCGTGAGCTGCGACCGGACCAGCGCGCGTACCGCCATCGCTGGTGGTTCCCGGAGGAAGGCTACAAGGCGTACGACAGCCGCTCCAAGCTGGCGACGCTGCGCAAGCTGTGGACCGACGTGTGGTCCGGGAAGCTGCCGGCAGGCTGGGCGGAGTTCGCGCGGGAGCGCGTGGACGCCTCGATGCTGGGATCGCTGGACGGCGACGTGCTGTTCCCCGCGCCGCCGGGCACGGCCGGACCCTAGCCGCCACGGCCCGCCGGCGCCAATGATGGAAGCTCGAGGGTTGGGGCGGGAGGACGCGTGCCGAAGCGGCGCATCGCGGTCGGGTTGTTCGTCAGCGGGGCGTTCCTCGCGCTGCTGCTGCGCCAGGTGGACCGCGCCGAGTTGGGCGACGCGCTGGCGGCGATCGACACGCGCTGGCTCGTGGCGGCGTTCGCGGTGGAGCTCGGCGCGCTGTGGGTGCGCGCGCTGCGCTGGCGGCTGGTGCTGGACGGCACGGTGCGCATCCGCACGCGCGAGGCGTGGTCGCTTGTGGTGATCGGCTACGCGGCGAACAACGTGCTGCCGGTTCGCGCGGGCGAGCTGGTGCGCGCGCAGCTGCTGCACGAGGCGCACGCGGTGAGCCGGCTCGCCGCGCTCGGCACGATCGTCGTGGAGCGCATTCTCGATGGGCTCGTGCTCGCGCTGTTGCTCGCGGCGACGATCGCGGTGGCCGGGGGCAATCCGCTGCTCCGCGCGGTAGCGGCGCTGGCGGTGGGCGGCTTCCTGGCCGCGACGGCGCTCGTCGCGGTGCTGGCGCTGCGGCCGGGCGCGAGCGCGGCGCTGGTCGCGCTGCTGCGCTTCGCGCCGGCGCGTGTGCGGCCGGCGGCGCGCCGC
>VGPB01000213.1 GCA_016875695.1 Chloroflexota bacterium
CGGCGCAAGCTCGTGGAGCAAGTCTGCGGCTGGGTGAAGACCGTGGGCGGCGGGCGCAAGCTGCGCTTCCTGGGGCTCGCCCGCAACCGCTGCTGGCTCGAGTTCACGGCCGCCGCCTACAACCTCGCGCGCATGGCGAAGCTGGAGGTCGCCGCCTAGCCTCCGTGCGTCCGCGACCGTGCCGCAGAACCCCAACAACGCAACGTCACGACAGCGATGGGTGGCTGCGGCCCCTCCCCTCCGTCCTCTACCATCTGCCTGCGCTCCTTCAGCAGCCTGCTAGACTCGCTCAACACGTTCCAACGAACTGCGAACAGCGAAGGGCGGCCCCGTCATGGCAGTGCTCGACAAGATCCGTCCCGCAACGATCGCCGTCGTCGATATGCAAGGCGTGATCGGCAGCGGCGTGCGCCCGCTCGAGCATGCGCGAATGCTGACGCGGCTGCGCGAGGATGGCTCGGTGCGCGCTGTCGTGCTCAACATCGACTCGCCCGGTGGCAGCGCCGTAGGCTCCGACCTGATCACGCAGGCGGTGCTGCGACTGCGCGCGGAGAAGCCGGTCGTTGCCTTCATCGGCGGGCTCGGCGCGTCCGGCGGCTACATGATCGCCGCGGCGGCGCATTACATCGTGACGCTGCCCTCCGCGCTCGTCGGCGCCATCGGCGTGATCGTCTACCGCCCGCTCGTCGCCGAGGCGCTCGACCGCATCGGCGTGCAGGTCCGCGTCGCCAAGTCCGGCCGCCTCAAGGACATGCTCTCGCCCTTCCGCGAGGTCACCGAGGAGGAGCGCGCGAAGGAGCAGCGGCTCATGGACTCGCTGTACGAGCTCTTCGTCTCGGGCGTGGCGAGCGCGCGCCGGCTGCCGGAGGAGCGCGTGCGCGCGCTCGCCACGGGTGAGATCTACGTCGCGGCCGAGGCGCTTACGCTCGGCCTCGCCGACCGCACCGGCGACATCGAGGACGCCGTCGACTGGGCGATGGTGCAGAGCGGCGCGCCGCGGCGCTTGCGTGTTGTGCGGCCGCGGCGCGGGCTGCGCGACCTCGTGCTCGGCCGCGCGTCGGTGGCCCTTGCGGGTGCGCTCGGGGCGGAGCTGGAGGCCGGGCTCGCGAGCGGGGTCGGGCCGGGCGGCTACCTGTACTATGCGTCCCCGCCGCTCGGCCGCTGATCGCGAAGCCTTCTTTACATATCCCGCATGCACGTTTCACGGCCGCGGTGCACCATGGATCGCAGGCGATGTCGGGAGGTGCACGATGCGTAGCGGACGAGCGTGGATGTGGGTCGGACTGCTGGCCGCGCTGCTCGCGGTCGCCGTCGCCGTCGATGGCGTGCTGGCCACGCTGGCCGGCGACGACGACTCGCCGCTGTCCACCGCCAGCCCGTCGAGCTCGCGCGGGCTTCCCGTCGGCACGAGCGCGGGGTCGGCCGCTGCGGTGGCCGCGCCCGCGGCGATCGCGGACCTGCCCGGCGTGGTGGACAAAGTGCGCCCGTCCGTGGTCGCCATCAATACCGTCGCGGCCGGGCGCAACGGACGCCGAGGCCAGGGCCTCGGCACCGGCATCGTCGTCGACAAGGACGGCCACATCCTCACCAACTACCACGTCGTCGAGGGCGCCGACCAGGTCATCGTCGAGTTCCACGACGGCACGCTCGCGCGCGGCCGCGTCATCGGCTCGGATCCCGGCAACGATCTCGCGGTGGTCTCCGTGTCGCTGCCGCAGAGCGTGCTGCAGCCCGCTACGCTCGCCGACTCCGACGCGGTGCGCGCCGGTGAGCCGGTGTTCGCTATCGGCAACCCGTTCTCGCTGAAGTTCAGCGTCACCTCCGGCATCGTGAGCGGCACCGAGCGCGAGTCGCAGGGCGGCATCAGCGGCCGCGCGATCCGCGGCGTGCTGCAGACGGACGCGGCGGTGAACCCGGGCAACTCCGGCGGTCCGCTGTTCAACGCCGCGGGCGAGGTGATCGGTGTGAACGCGTCGATCGAGAACCCGACCGGACAGCGCGTGTGGGTCGGCGTCGGCTTCGCGGTCCCGTCGAATACCGCCGCGCGCTTCCTGCCCGACATGATCGCCGGTCGCCGCGTCGCGCACCCGCAGCTGGGCGTGTCCGGCGAGACGCTGAACGAGATCAACGCCAAGGACGCGGGCGTCGAGGTCACGCGCGGTGTCTACCTGACCTTCGTCCAGCCGGGCACCGCCGCCGACCGCTCGGGGCTGCGCGCGGCGGCCACGGCGGACAGCGGCGGGGCGCTGCTCGCCGGCGGCGATGTCGTGGTCGCCGTAAACGGCAGGGAGGTCTCGACCATTCGGGAGCTCGCGCGCGCCATCGACGGCTTCAAGGTGGGCGAGCAGGTGAAGCTGAGCGTCGTGCGCGGCGGCCGGCAGACCGACATCAATGTGACGCTGTTGGAGTGGAACGGCTAGCGCCAGTGGCCCCCGCTCCGCAGCCTTCGAACGGCCCCGGCTACGGCAGCTCCAGCGTGCGCCCGGCGACGAGCAGCCACGCGCGCGACGCGCCCGCCGCGGCGCGCTGGTTCGCGCG
>VGPB01000214.1 GCA_016875695.1 Chloroflexota bacterium
CCGCCCGGCGTGCCGGCGGTGTTCATGGACAACGGCCCCGCCGCCGCGCTGGGCGCGCTGCACGACCCCGCCGTCGCGCGCGCGCCTCGCCGCTGCGTGCTGAACGTCGGCAACATGCACGTGCTGTGCTTTCTGCTCGAGGGCACGCGCGTCGTCGGGCTGTTCGAGCACCACACCGGAGAGCTCCCACCCGAGCGGCTCGCCGACTTCGTGCAGGCGCTGCTCGCCGGCACGTTGGACAACGGCGACGTGTTCGAGTCGATAGGCCACGGCGCGCTGTACACGGCGCCGCGCGCGCGCTTCGACGCGCAGGTGCTGGCGGTAACCGGGCCGCGGCGGGAGCGCGCGGTGGCGGTGCTGGCCGCGCGCGGGCTGCAGCCGCACGCGGCCGCGCCGCACGGCGACATGATGATCAGCGGCTGCTTCGGGCTGCTGGACGGCTTCGCGTACCGCATCCCGAACGCGCGCAAAGCGGTGGCGCAGCTGCACGAGGCCGGGACGCGGGCATGAGCGTGCAACGCCCGCCCACGGTGGCGCTGCTGCTCGATGCGTTCGACGCGTGCTGCGCCGCGGCCGATGCGTTGCCCGCGCCCGCGCGCGGCCCTGCGCTCGGTCGCGTGAACTCGGGCGGGTGGATCGTGGCGCACCTCGCCGCGCAGATCGATGCGTGGTGGAACACGGGCGCGCAGGGGCTGCCGCCCGACGCGTGGCTCGCGGAGCACGCGGCCGCATTCGCGAGCGGCGCACCCCCGTCGGCGCCACGGTTCGCCGACGCGCGCGCAGCGCTGGAGCGCGCGATCGCGAGGGCGCGCGGCTACCTCGACGCGCTCGACGGGTACGCGCTCGCGCGCCCCGCGGCCTGGCGCGACAGTCGCACGGTGGGGGCGCTGGTCGCCCGCGGGTGCGCGCACGCGTTCGTGCACGCGGGGGAGCTGGCCGCGATTGGGGCGCTGGTGGGCGCGCCAGACGCGCAGCTGCCGGGCCCGCTGCGCCACTCCAGCGGCGACGCGTGAGCGGCGAGCGCAGGGCGCGCCGACGCTAGACTCGCTACCATGTGAACGGCCGTGCTGGCCTGCCTCGTCGCGGCGGCGCTGTGCCTGATCGGCGTCGTGTACCTGGACGCGGCGGACCGCGACCTGCTCGGCGTGCGCGACCTGGCGCTGAGCGGCGTATTCGCGTTCGTGCTGCTCGCGCTCAGCATCGGCTCCGCCGGCGTGCTCATCGCGGTGCTGCGGCCAGCCGGCAGCGGCGACGGCGAGGAGGCGGACGACGCCGTCGTGCTCGCGCAGATCCAGTCGCAGGCCGCCCGCCGCGCCGCGCGCGAGGCGGTGTCCGGCCGGCTGCAGGAGAGCGCGCAGCTCATCAACGTGCGCGTGGAGGGCGCTGAGGAAGTGCGCCTGTGGCGCAACCGCGTGCAGAGCTGGTACGGCGGCACGTACCTGCTGCTGCCCGAACGCGTCTCGGCGCAAGCCGCGGAGCGCTTCTCGCGCGCGCCCGCGCGCGAGCGCCGTTTCGTGCGCGCTGCCATCGCCGAGCACCGCGAGTGGCTGGGGGAGCTGCACGGCTGGCGCGACCAGCTGGGCCAGATCCCGCGGCGCCTGTAGCGCACGCGCAGCGCGCAACGACCGGCAGCGCGCGCTCAGCGCGCGACGATCGCCCCCACGCCGCCCAGGTACGAGCGCAGCACCGCCGGCACCTCCACCGACCCGTCGGCGCGCGCGTACTGCTCGAGCAACGTCGCGAGCGTGCGCGGGAGCGCGAGTCCCGAGCCATTAAGCGTGTGCAGCAGGTGCATGCGGCCATCGGCGTCGCGGTAGCGCAAGTTCGCGCGCCGCGCCTGGAAATCGAGGTAGTTCGAGCACGACGAGACCTCGAGCCACTCGCCGGAGCCGGGCGCCCAGACCTCGATATCGTACGTCATCGCGGACGCGAAGGTGACGTCGGCGGACGCGAGGCGCAGCACGCGATAGCGGAAGCCGAGCGCGCGCACGATGGCGAGGGCGTCGTCGAGCAGCCGATCGAGCGCAGCCCACGACGCGTCCTCCTCGACGAACTGCACCATCTCGACCTTGTCGAACTGGTGGCCGCGCTTGATGCCGCGCACGTCGCGGCCCGCGCTCATGCGCTCGCGCCGAAAGCACGGCGTGTACGCGACGTGGCGCAGCGGCAGCGCGGCCGCTGCGACGATCTCATCGCGGTAGATGTTCGTGACCGGCACCTCGGCGGTCGGCACGAGCCAGATGTCGTCCTCGACGTCGTGGTACATCGTGTCGGCGTACTTGGGGAGCTGCGCGGTGCCGACGAGCATCTCGCCCTTGACGACGAACGGCACGTAGACCTCGTCGTAGCCCTGCGCGCGGTGCACATCGAGCATCCAGGTGATGAGTGCACGCTGCAGCCGCGCGCCGTCGCCGTGCAGCAGGTAGAAGCGCGACCCCGCGATCTTCGCGCCGCGCTCGAAGTCGATGATGCCCAGGCGCTCGCCGACCTCCCAGTGGGGCGCCGCGGCGGGCACGTCGGGCGCGGCG
>VGPB01000215.1 GCA_016875695.1 Chloroflexota bacterium
GCCGCGGGCGCGCCGCGCCTGGCCGCGCCGCGACCCGCCCCCGCGCAGCCGCGCCCTCCGGCGCCGCGCGCAGCGCCCGCCGAGGGTCGTGCGGTCGCCGAGCAGCCCTCGCGCCCGCGCGCCGAGCCGTCCCGCGAACCGCCGCCCGAGTCGTCGCGCAGCGAGGTGCGCGCCGCGCCGCCGTTCGTCCCGCCCGATGCCGAGGCCGCGTCGCCGGAGCTCGCCGCGTTACGCCAGCAGTGGCCGCGCATCCGCGAAGGCGCGCGCCAGCGCCACCACAAGGCCGGCGCGTTGTTGAACACCGCGTGTTACATAAAGAGCGTCGAGGGTGATAGCATCGAGCTCGGCTTCCGCTTCCCGACCCACGTAGACAAGGCCCGAGAGGACCAGCGCGTGATGGACGCGATCCGCGAGGCCGTCTCAGAGGCCGCCGGGCGGCCGCTCTCCGTGCGCGCCGTCGTCTGGGAGGCGCTGGCGCAGGCGCCCGCGCCGGCGGCGGCCGCGGCCGCCGCCTCGACGTCGCCGGCGAGCGGCCACCTCTTCGACGAGGCGCTGCAGCGCGGCGCCGTGCCGCTCGACGACTAGCGCGGTCGCGTGGCGAACGCTCGCGACCCCGGATCGCGCGACGCTGCCGGGCCGCCCGGCGCCGGCTCGCCGATCCAGCGCCTCGTCGAGGCGTTCCACCGCCTCCCGGGCATCGGCCCGAAGTCCGCGCAGCGGCTCGCGTACCACGTGCTGCGCGCCCCGGAGGCCGAGGCGCGCGCCCTCGCCGAGGCGCTGCTCGAGGTCAAGGAGCGCGTCGTCTTCTGCTCGCGTTGCCAGGACATCACGGACCAGGATCCCTGTCGCATCTGCCTGGACCCTGCGCGCGACCGTACCGTGCTCTGCGTCGTCGAGGAGCCGCTCGACCTGCGTGCGCTCGAGCGCGCCGGTGGCTTCCGCGGCCTGTTCCACGTGCTGCATGGCGCGATCTCGCCCGCCGACGGCATCGGCCCTGAGGAGCTGAAGATCGCCGAGCTGCTCGCCCGCCTGCGCGACGTGGACCGTGACGTCGCCGAGGTGATCGTGGCGACCAACCCCAACCTCGAGGGCGAGGCGACGGCGCTGTACCTCGCGCGGCTGCTCAGCCCGCTGGGCATGCGCGTTACGCGCCTCGCGCGCGGCCTCCCCGCCGGCGCCGACCTCGAGTACGCAGACGACGTGACGCTCGCGCGCGCCCTCATCTACCGCCAGTCCGTCGAGTAAGCTCCACGGCGCGCGAGGGGAGCAACCGCATGTGGCGCGGGGTTCGCCAGCCGTGGTGGCTCGGCTTCACGCTGACCTGGGTGGTCGTCGCCACGGTGCTCGTCGGGCGCGGGTGGTCGCCGACGAGCGCCGCGCGCATCGCGCTGCTCGCCGCCGCGCTCGTCGCCGCCGCGCTCTGGCTCGGCCTGCGCGACCGCTTCCCCCGCCCGAACGACGACCTCGACCCCCCCGACGTCGGACGTCGCCGCTGAGTCGTCTGCCCTCGGTACGTCGCGTCGCGCGGGACACCCGCAGTTGCGCTGGCACCTGGCGCGTCCGTGGCCCTCGCGTGCAGACCGGGGAGCGCGAGGGGCGCAGCCTCTCGTTGAGAGAGGGCGGGCGGGCGGGCCCCCGGCCCGAAGGGCCGACCCCTATGCCCGCCCCCTCGCTCACCGCGGGGGCCTCGATCCCGCGGGGCGAACGCCCCTCGCGCGCTACCCTTGGCGCATGCCTGCCCGCGTCCCGCGCGTCACACGCATCGACGCCATCGTGCTGCGCCACCGCCGCTTGGGCGAGGCCGACCGCATCGTCACGCTGCTCACGCCGCTGCGCGGCAAGCTCGACGCCGTCGCGAAAGGCGCGCTGCGCCCCCGCTCCAAGCTCGCCGGGCACCTCGAGCCGCTCGCCCACGTCGAGGTGCTGCTCGCGCACGGCCGCACGCTCGACATCGTCACGCAGGCGCAGCTCCGCGACGGCTTCCCCGCGCTGCACGCCGACCTCGACCGCCTCGCCGGCGGCCTCTACGTGCTGGAGCTCGCCGACCGCCTCACGGTGGACCGCGCCGAGGTGGAGCCGGTGTACGCGCTCACGCTGCTCGCGTTGCGCCGGCTCGCGCTCGGCGACGGGCTGCAGCTGGTCAGCCGCAGCTACGAGCTCGCGCTGCTGGACGCTACCGGCTTCCGCCCGCAGTGGCGCGACTGCGTCGGCTGTGACACCCCGGTCAGCGCGGAGCGCGCCAGCTGGTCGCCGCTCGCCGGCGGCGTCGTCTGCAGCGCCTGCCTGGCCACGCACGCCGAGGCGGTCGCGATCGACAGCGGCGTGCTGCGCGTGCTGCGCGCCTTCCAGGACGGCCCGTACGAGCAGGCCGCGCGCATCCGCCTCACCCCGGAGCTCGCTGCCGGCCTCGAGCGCACCATGCACGCGCTGATGCGCGCGGTCACCGAGCGCGCGCTGGGCACGGCGCGCTTCGTCGCCGACGCGCGCCGCCCGTCGGCCGCCGCGCCCGCCCCCGCC
>VGPB01000216.1 GCA_016875695.1 Chloroflexota bacterium
ACGGGCGCGGAGCCGGGCGCGTTCCGGCTGCCGTTCGCGACACGCGACGCGTACGCGGGGCGACTGCCGCAGGCGGCAGCCGACACGGGGCGCGAGCTGCGGCGAGGCGACCGCGTGGTGGTGGTGACGCAGCAGGCGCAGCGCTACCGCGAGGTGCTGGCGGAGGCGAACGTCGCGGCGGAGGTGCGCGCGAGGGTCGAGCCGACGCCGGCGCGCGCGGCGAGCGACGGGACGCTCGCGCTCGTGCAGGGGGCGCTGCCCGAGGGCTGGCAGGTGACGACCGCGGACGGGCGCGTCGTGTCGCTGACCACGGACCGCGAGCTATTCGGGTTCGTGAAGCGGCGGCGCGCGCTGCGGCGTGCGGGGTCGCAGCGGTCGAAGTTCCTCGCGGAGGTATCGCCGGGCGACTTCGTGGTGCACGCGGACCACGGCATCGCGCGCTTCGGCGGGATCGTGCGGCGCCCCGTCGACGGCGAGGAGCGCGATTACCTGGAGCTGCGCTACGCGGCGGACGACCGGCTATACGTGCCGATGGAGCAGGTGGAGCGGGTCTCGCGCTACGTGGGGCCCGCGGAGCACGTACCGCGGCTGACGCGGTTGGGCACACAGGAGTGGCACCACGCGCGCGCGCGCGTGCGCGCGGCGGTGGCGATCGTGGCGGCGGACCTCGTGCGGCTGTACGCAGCGCGGCAGCTGCTGCGCGGCCACGCGTTCCGCGCCGACACGCCGTGGCAGCGGGAACTGGAGGCGGCGTTCCCGTACGAGGAGACGGAGGACCAGCTGCGCGCAATCGCCGAGGTGAAGGCGGACATGGAGTCGGAGCGCCCGATGGACCGCCTGATCTGCGGCGATGTGGGCTTCGGCAAGACCGAGGTGGTGGTGCGGGCGGCGTTCAAGGCGGTGATGGACGGCATGCAGGTGGCGGTGCTCGTGCCGACGACGGTGCTGGCGCAGCAGCACGAGCGCACATTCCGCGAGCGACTGGGCGCGTTCCCGGTGCGCGTGGAGGCGCTGTCGCGCTTCCAATCCGACGGCGAGGCGCGCGAGGTGATCACGGGACTGCGCTCGGGCGAGGTGGACATCGTGATCGGCACGCACCGGCTGCTGCAGCCGGGCATCGAGTTCGGGAACCTGGGGTTGGTGATCATCGACGAGGAGCAGCGGTTCGGCGTGGCGCACAAAGAGCGACTGAAGCGCATGCGGCTGGAGGTGGACGTGCTGTCGCTGTCGGCGACGCCGATCCCGCGCACACTGCACATGTCGCTGACGGGCATCCGCGACATGTCGACGATGGAGACGGCGCCGGTGGCGCGGCTGCCGGTGCAGACGTTCGTGTCGGAATACGATGCGGCGCTGGTGCGCGAGGCGACCCTGCACGAGCTCGACCGCGGTGGGCAGGTGTACGTGGTGCACAACCGCGTGCACTCGATCGACGTACTGGCCGATCAGCTGCGCGAGCTGGTGCCGGAGGCGCGCATCGCGGTGGGGCACGGGCAGATGCCGGAGACGGTGCTGTCACGCGTGATGGAGCGGTTCGCGGACGGCGAGTTCGACGTGCTGGTGTGCACCACGATCATCGAGTCGGGCATCGACATCCCGAACGTGAACACGCTGGTCGTCGACCAAGCGGACACGCTAGGGCTCGCGCAGCTGTACCAGCTGCGCGGCCGCGTGGGGCGCTCGACGCAGCAGGCGTACGCGTACCTGCTGCACTCGCGCGAGCACATGCTGTCGGAGGTGGCACAGCAGCGGCTGGCGACGATCTTCGAGGCGAACGAGCTGGGCGCGGGGTTCCAGGTGGCGCTGCGCGACCTAGAGATCCGGGGCGCAGGCAATCTGCTAGGGCAGGAGCAGAGCGGCCAAATCGCGACGGTGGGGTTCGACCTGTACACCTCGATGCTGGGCGAGGCCGTCGAGGAGCTGCGCACGCAGGCGGCGATCCCTGCGGCGGTGGCGGAGCCGCCGTCAGGTCCCGGAATGCGCAAGGAGCTGAACGCCGCTGCGCTCCGCGCGCGGCCGTTGCGGGCGGTGGCGCTCGACCTGCCGGTGTCGGCGTTCATCCCGGAGTCGTACATCGCGGAGATCGAGGGGCGGCTGGCGCTGTACCAGCGCGTCGCGGCACTGCGCTCGATCGCGAACGTGGAGGCGCTGGCGGTGGAGACGGCGGACCGCCTCGGCCCGCTGCCGCTGCCGCTCGAGCAGCTGCTCGCGCTCGTGCGCATCCGGCTGGCCGCCGTGGCGGCGGACGTGGCGGCGGTGCGGGTGGAGGACGGCGAAGTAGTGCTGACGGCGCGGGACAAGCGCTCGTTCGGCGCGCGGCGGCTGCCGACGCTGCCGGCGGGCGTGCGCGTGGGTCGCATGCAGCTGCGCGTGGCGCGGGCGGCGCTCGGCGAGCAGTGGCTCGGGGCGGTCGAGGCGCTGCTGCGCCTGCTCGCGCACGCACAGGCGCCGGCCGCGGTAGCGGCGACGGCGTAGTGAGGAACCCCCCCCCCCCCCCCCCTGGCCTTGCGGGGG
>VGPB01000217.1 GCA_016875695.1 Chloroflexota bacterium
CTGCCGCGCGGCCCGCGAGCAGCGCGCCACGCCGGCGCAGCGCGGCGGCACCGCCAGGGGGGGTCACGGCTCGCCCGCGGGCAGGCTCAAACGGACGACGCGCGGTCTGCCCGCGCGTCGAGAGTGGGTACGCAGGGCAGAGCCGCTAGCCGGACTTGTCGCGCGAGGGCTCACTCGCGGCAGTCGTGCCGGTGCCGGCCTTCGTGCCGTCGCCATCGTCATTCTTGTTGCCCGCCTCGGAACGGAACTCGCGGATGCCGCGACCGAGCGCGCCGCCAAGGTCTGCGACGCGCGACGCGCCGAAGACGAGCGCGAGGATCACGAGCACGATGAGCAGTTCCTGCCAGCCGAGACTTCCGAACATCTGACACCTTCTTCCGCGTCACGGCTCGCGATGCGGGTGCTGGCCCTCGGCGGCTGCCGCGCGCTGCTCGATCCTAGCACTGCCCGTGGCGGTGATACACGCGCGCGACCGCGCGCGGATGCGGGCGGCGCTACCCGGAGACGCGCTCGATCAAGACTTCCATGACGCCGCCGCAGATCTTGTCCTCGCCCTCCACGGGCTCGGTGAGGTCGACGACGACGATGCGCGGGCGGCCGTCGGACATCGTCTCCATGGCCTCCTGCCACACCTCGGCCTCGCCGCAGCCGCCGCCGATGGTGCCGGCGAAGCTGCCGTCCGGCCGCAGCAGCAGGTGCGCCCCGGGGCCGCGCGGAGTGGAGCCGCGCGCCGACGCGACGGTCGCGAGCACGCGCAACTCACCCGCCTCGCGCGCCTGCAGGATCTCAGTGAACAGCTCTCGCGACACGTGTCTGCCTCCGTCCACGCAGAGTATACCGCCCCCCGGGCGCCCCCGCGGCGGCTCTGGGAATCCGCCCGACCGGTCGACCGCGTAGTACCAGCGAGGGATACCCCCGCGAGGGGGGAGCGCGCCGGTCCCGCCGCACGGGCAGGCCCGCCGCACGTCAGCGGAGCCGGCGCGGATGCGGCGGATCGGCGCGCCGCGCTGTCGCCGCCGAGACGACGCAGCGAGGAGTATTCAGCGGAAGGAAATACCGACAGAAAGCACGAAGGCCGATTGCTCGGCCTCCGTGCCCCAGAGGGATACCCCCGAGAGGGACAGGTCCCGACTCGGCGGGGCTGGCGATGCAGTCCGCGTTGGCGCACCCGCGCACGACGCTAGACTGTGCACATCGTATCACCGCCGCGCTAGTCCCCCCGCGATCAGTCGCCGCGCTCCGCGAGGCGGCGATTCGGCAGCTTCGACAGCTGGCGGCCCGAGCCACCGTTCCGCACCAGCACGATCTCCGCGAGGATCGCGAGCGCGATCTCCTCCGGCGTCTCGGCGCCGATGTCGAGGCCGACCGGGGTGTGCACGCGCGCCAATGCCTCGCGCGAGACACCGTCAGCGGCCATCTGCTCCAGCACGGTGGCGGTGCGGCGGCGGCTGCCGATCATGCCGACGTACACCGCGCCGCGCTCGGCGACATGGCGCAGCGCGAGCGCGTCCTGCATGTGCCCGCGCGAGACGAGCACGACGTAGCAGTTGTCGTCGATGCGCATCGCATCGAGGGACGAGCCGATCTCGCCGCTCACGACCTCGTGGGCCATAGTGAAGCGCTCGCTGTTGGCGAACTCCTCACGGTCGTCGAGCACAGCGACCGTAAAGCCGATGAGCTCGCCCAGGCGCGCGATGGCGAGGCCGACGTGGCCGCCGCCGACGATGATCAGCTTCGATGGCGCCATGTAGAGCTCGAGCAGCAGCTGCGCGTCGTCCTTGCGCGCCTGCGAACGGCGCAGCGTACTGCGCCCGTTGCCGCCGACATAGAGCGTTTGCGCGAGCACGCGCGGGAACGCGTCGAAGGCGGCGAGCGCGGCCTCCTGCACCGGGCCATCGATGGCGTGGTCGATCGCGCCGACGGTCGAGCCGTCGCGACGCACGAGCAGCTTGCCGCCGACCTGCAGCTCTGGCGCACCGGCGTGCACGACGGTCGCCACGACGACGGCGGCACCGCCGCCGAGCGCCTGCTCCACTTCGGCCATGATCGCGCCCAGCGCCGAGCCGCCGGTGCCTGCCCAAGACTCCGTCATGCGTGCCTCCTAGCTGTACTGACTAGATACCAGCGAGACGGCTGACTGCAGGGGGACCTCCGACGAGACTTGGGGTTGCGAAAGCTCCGAGTTCCGAAGGAGGTCCCGATGAGTGATGCTACCCCGCCCCGGCGCATGCGCTATTCGTACGAGGCCCGGTGCCGCACGGTAGAGGCGATGCTGACCGGCGCATCGACCGCGGCGTCACGCGGGCAGGTCGGGGCGAGCCGTGCCACCACGTACCGTTGGCGCGCTCGCCACCGCGAAGCAGGCTGGGCCGGCCTGCACGACCGCCCATCGACGCCACACGTCCATCACCGCCAGCTGAGCCCACAGGCAGAGGCGCAGACCCTCGCCGTCTGCGAGCGCACGGGAGACGAACCGCAGGTGGTCGGCGCGATCA
>VGPB01000218.1 GCA_016875695.1 Chloroflexota bacterium
GCCAACGTCCTGCGCACCGACCGCGCGGTGGACGCCGTCGCCTTCCTCGAGCGGGCCTGCGTCTGGTACGGCGAGCAAGGTGTCGAGGTGGAGGCGGTGATGACGGACAACGGGCCTGTGTACTTGTCCGGAGCCTGGCGAGCATCCTGCGCCGCGCTTGGCCTGCGTCACCTGCGCACCCGCCCCTACACGCCGCGCACCAACGGCAAGGCCGAACGCTTCATCCAGGTGCTGCTCCGCACGTGGGCCTACGCCTTCGCCTACCCCACCAGCGCCCATCGCGCTCGTGCCCTCGCCGGCTGGCTGCGGTAGTACAACTGACGCAAGCCTCATGGCTCGCTCGGTGGCCTCCCGCCGGTCAGTCGTCTCTCACAGGTTCGTGGTCACTACACCTAGAATGGCGCCGACGCCGAAAGGAGCCCCCATGCCCATCCGCGGATACGTGCTCGTCGAAACCGAGGTCGGGCGCACGCAGGCCGTCGGCCGTGCCATGCGCGAGCTGCGCCCCGCCGCCACTCGCATGCTCGCCGTCGACACCGTCACCGGGCCCTTCGACGTGATCGTCCAGCTCGAGGCCGACGACCTGGACCTGCTCGGCAAGTGCATTACCGAGGACATCCAGCGCGTACCGGGCGTGCAGCGCACCACCACGTGCCTGTCGGTGCAGCTCGGCTGAACGCGGCAGGCCGCGGACCCCGCCGCCCGCGCGCCGAAGCCGCGCGCGCTGGTACGATCGCGCCATGACCACCACCCAGCCGCGCTCCATCCTCCCCGCCGGCATGATCAGCGTCGAGAAAGCACGCGCCCGCATCCTCGCCCACTTCGCGCCGCTGCCCGCAGTCGAACTGCCGCTCGTCGACGCGCTCGGCCTCGTACTCGCCGAGGACGTGCGCGCGGGCTTCGACGTGCCGCCCGCCGCCAACACCTCGATGGACGGCTACGCCGTGCGCGCGGCCGACACTGCCGGCGCCACGCCGGCGGACCCGCGGACGCTGCACGTCGTCGGCTACCTGGCCGCCGGCTCGGCGTTCGCCGGCGAGGTCGCGGCCGGCGAGGCGTTGCGCATCATGACCGGCGCGCCAATGCCGCACAGCGCCGATGCCGTCGTCCCGTTCGAGGAGACCGACGAGCAGGAGCGCGGCCGCTGGACCGACGCGCCCCACCCCACCGTGCGCATCGACGTCGCCGCGCGGCCCGGCGCCAACGTGCGCAACGCCGGCGAGGACGTGCGCGCCGGCGAGCGCGTGCTCCCGGCCGGCACGCTGCTGCGCGCTGCGCACGTCGGCGTGCTCGCCTCGCTCGGGCTCGACCGCGTGGGCGTGCACAGGCGTCCGCGTGTGGCCGTGATCTCGACCGGCGACGAGCTGCTGCGTCCCGGCGAGCCGCTGGCGCCCGGCAAGATCTACGACGCCAACGCCTTCAGTCTCGCCGCCGCGGTGCGCGAGTGCGGCGGCGAGCCGCGCGTGCTCGACGTCGCGCGCGACACCGTCGAGGCCGTCACCGCGCGCATCCACGACGCGCTCCGCGAGGCGGACGTGCTCATCACCTCGGCGGGCGTCTCGCGCGGCGACTTCGACGTCGTGAAGGACGTGCTCGCCCGCGAGGGCGAGGTCGGCTTCTGGACGGTGCGCATGCGCCCCGGCAAGCCGCTCGCCTTCGGCCGCTTCCGCACCGCGGATGGGCGCACGGTCCCCCACCTCGGCCTGCCAGGCAACCCGGTGTCCGCGCTCATGACCTTCGAGCTGTTCGCCCGCCCGGCGCTCTTCACCATGCTCGGCCGCAGCGATTGGCAGCGCCCGGTCGCGCGCGCGGTGGCAGCGGAGCGCATCGTGAACCCAGACGGCCGGCGCTTCTTCGCGCGCGCGTTCGTCAGCTTCGACTCCGCCGCTCAACGTTATATCGCACGACTGACCGGGCCCCAGGGCTCCGGCGTGCTCACGTCCATGACGCTCGCCAACGCCTACGCGATCTGCCCTGAGGACGTGCCCGCGATCGAGCCCGGGGAACAGTGTGACGTGTGGCTGTTCGACGAGGCGTTGGTCGCTGCCGCCGCGGCGCATGCCGCCCCAGCCGCCGCCGATGACTGACGCTGCAGCACGCGACGGGCTGCCCGTACTGCGCATCGTCGGTCCTCTCGCCTCGGGCAAGACGCTGCTCATACCTCGCTCGTCGAGGCGCTGCGGCGGCGCGGCCCTCGCGTGGCTACCGCCGCGCCGCGCGTGACCGCCACCGGCGGTGCCACCATGATCACGCTCGGGAACGGCGGTCGCGTCACCGTCGAGCGACTGCTCGCACTCACCGAGCTGCGCGACGAGCGCGCGCAGCTCGACCCGAGCGCCGCGCTGCTGCTGGTCGAGGGCTCGGCCGAGCACGGCGTGCCCTGCGTCGAGCTCGCGCCGGACCCCGACCGCATCGCGGTCGTCGCACCGGGCGAGGTCGCCGGCGACTTTGCGCGCGCTGCTGGGCAGCCCGG
>VGPB01000219.1 GCA_016875695.1 Chloroflexota bacterium
CATGTTGGCCTGACGCTCAGCGTCGCCTCGCACGGGGCACCTCCAGGCTGTGCCCACGCCAGCCCCATCCTACGCGCCGACCGACCTCCGACAACTCCCTCGCCAGCCGTTTCTCAGCACCCTGCTAGTGGCCCACGCCCCGTCGCCACCCTTACGATGTGTGTCCGAGGCTTCGGGCGGCGTTCCGAACGGCGGGCAACGTGGCACTGCGCAGGGCGGGGGGCACGCAGCTCCGTAAGCGCGGCTTCTGGGTGTTCACCGAGTACCGCTACGAGCACCCCGCCGGGGCCTTCCGACTGGGCTCGCGCCGCTTCGCGCGCGCGCGCCGCGCCGTCGACGAGGGCGGCGCGGCGGTGATCGGCCGCGCCGACGGCCGCACGCTGTGGTGGACCGGCGACGCCTTCTACTGGGCCGACGACGAGGACGGCGAGCAGGTCGCGCTGCTCGCCTGGGACCGCCGCCGCCGCGACAGCGCGCGCATCGAGCGGCTGCGCAAGCAGCGCGCGCACGAAGGCGCAGCCGTCGAGGAGGCCGGGGGGGCGCGCCGCGAACGCGTGCCGCCGGACGTGCGCACCGCCGTATGGTTTCGCGACGCCGGCCGCTGCGTGGAGTGCGGCGCCGAGGACGACCTGCAGTTCGATCACGTCATCCCGCTCGCGCGCGGCGGCGGTAGCGCCTCCGCAAACGTGCAGCTGCTCTGTGGTGACTGCAACCGCCTAAAGAGCGACTCGCTTGCCTGAGCCCCGCAGCGCGGCCCCGGACCGCGATGGCGCGGCCACCACGATCGGCGTCATCGGCGGATCGGGCCTGTACGACCTCGACGGGCTGCATGACGTCGAGCAGCGCGCCGTCGACACGCCGTTCGGCGCGCCGAGCGGCGCGATCGCCATCGACACGCTCGCTGGCCGCCGCGTCACGTTCCTCGCGCGCCACGGCGCGGGCCATCGCCTGCTGCCCGGCGAGGTGCCCTCGCGCGCAAACATCTGGGCGCTGCGCTCGCTCGGCGTCGAGCACGTGCTCGCCGTGTCGGCCGTCGACTTGCTGCGCGAGGAGGTGGCCCCGCTGCACGCGGTGGTGCCGGACCAGCTCATCGACCGCACCTGGGGGCAGCCTTCGACGTTCTTCGGCGGCGACGCGGTCGCGCACATCGGCTTCGCCGACCCCTTCTGCGCGGATACGGCCGGGGTGCTCGCCGCCGCCGCCGAGGCAAGCGGTGTGCGCACCCACCCCGGCGGCACGCTCGTGGTGATCGAGGGTCCGGCGTTCTCCACGCAGGCGGAGTCCGAGTTCCACCGCGCACCCGGGGCCACGATTGTCGGCATGACCGCGCTGCCCGAGGCGAAGCTCGCGCGCGAGGCGGAGCTCTGCTACGCCTCGCTCTCCTTCGTGACGGACTACGACGTGTGGCACACGCAGGCCGCCAACGTCAGCGTCGAGCTGGTCCTCGCGAACCTCGAGCGCAATGCCGACCACGCGCACACCACGATCGCGAGCGCCGTCGCGCAGCTGCCCGCGAAACGCACGTGCGAGTGCGGCCAGAGCCTGGCGGGCGCGCTCGTGACGGCGCCGGCCGCAGTGCCGGCCGCGGCCCGCGAGCGCGTGGCGCTGCTCATCAATCGCTACTGGGGGAGCGCGCCGTGACCGACATCGTCTACCGCGCGAGCGCTGCGCCCGCGCGCTTCGTGCTGCGCGAGGAGCGCGACCCGCACATCGTGGAAGCCGCGCTCGCCGAGGACCGCGGCTATGCGGCGTACGTGCTCGGCCACCTCGAGCCGGGGCTGATCGAGCGCTCGCGCTTCTGGCTCGCCGACGGCGCGGAGGGACACGGCGTGCTGCTGCACGCGCAAGGCGCGCTCGGCCGCACGGTGTGCGTGGCGGGCGCCGCGCCCGCGGTGGCGGCGCTGCTGGCGCTGCACCCCGGACCGATCGACTCCTACCTCTCGACGGCCGCGCCGGAGCACCTGCCGGCGCTGCGCCGCACGTACGCGCTCTCGCACATGGCGCAGATGCAGCGCATGGTGACGTCCGCCGCAGCGTTCCGGCCAGTCGAGGGTGACGTGCGCCGCCTGGTGGGGGGCGACGCGCGCGCGCTCAACCTGCTGTACGCGACCGACGGCGCGCCCACGGGCTACGGGCCGGAGCACCTGGAACGCGCGGTCTACTTCGGCGCGTTCGAGGCAGGACGCCTAGTGGCCGCCGCAGGCACGCACGTGGTGGCGCCGCACGTTGGCGTGGCGGTGGTCGGCAACGTGTTCACGCATCCGCAGTTCCGCGGGCTCGGGGTCGCCGAGCGTGTCACCTCGTACGTAACCGCGGAGCTGCTGGACCGCGGGTGCTCGACGGTCGCGCTGACGGTCAACCCCGCGAACACTCCCGCCGTGCGAGCCTACACACGCCTAGGTTACCAACTCGGAGCGCCCGTCGTCGAGGCGCGCGTGCGGCGGCGCGACCCGGCG
>VGPB01000220.1 GCA_016875695.1 Chloroflexota bacterium
TGATCGCGCCGACCACCTGCGGTTCGTCTCCCGTGCGCTCGCAGACGGCGAGGGTCTGCGCCTCTGCCTGTGGGCTCAGCTGGCGGTGATGGACGTGTGGCGTCGATGGGCGGTCGTGCAGGCCGGCCCAGCCTGCTTCGCGGTGGCGAGCGCGCCAACGGTACGTGGTGGCACGGCTCGCCCCGACCTGCCCGCGTGACGCCGCGGTCGATGCGCCGGTCAGCATCGCCTCTACCGTGCGGCACCGGGCCTCGTACGAATAGCGCATGCGCCGGGGCGGGGTAGCATCACTCATCGGAACCTCCTTCGGAACTCGGAGCTTTCGCAACCCCAAGTCTCGTCGGAGGTCCCCCTGCAGTCAGCCGTCTCGCTGGTATGTAGTCAGTACAACTAGGCGGTGGTGACACGCGTCTTCGCGACGGCGCGCTCCAGGTCCCGCGTGGCTTCGTTCTCGCTCGGCCTACCTCGCCGTCCTTGCAGCACCAGGTGGCTGTAATAGCGACGTGACTTCATGGATGGCGCCCCCTTCGTACGTGCGGGTCGTGTTGCCTCGAAGGAGGCATGCCCCGCCCGGGTACGCCAGAAGTACACCCCTGCTGGGTATGTTTGGCTTGCAGGGAAGCACCTACCGGCGCCGAGGCGCGCGCTACACCACCACCGCTCGCCGTTCCGGCCGCGCCCGATCGGCCTCGACCAGCTCGAGCAGTGCGGCCACCGTGCCGTCGAGGTCGCCCTCGACGTTCACCAGCACGTGGTCGAAGTGCGTGCGCTCGGCCAGCTCGCGCTCTGCCGTCACCAGCCGCAGCCGCAGCGCCGCCTCGTCGTCGGCGCCCCGCGCGCGCAGGTGCGCCTCTAGCCGCGACGGCTCGTCCGGCACTAGGAACACGAACAGCGCCCCGGGCAGCAGCGCGCGCAGCGTCGCCGCCCCCTGCACGTCGACGCGCATCGCCACGTCGCGCCCGGAGGCGAGCGCGGCGCGCAGCTGCGCCCGTGGCACCCCGTACGCGCGGTCGTACACCACGGCGTGCTCCAGCAGGTCGCCCGCGGCCAGCTCTCGCTCGAACTCCGCCGCGCTCACGAACAGATAGTCGCGGCCCGGCACCTCGCCCGGGCGCGGCGGGCGCGTCGTCATCGTCGCCGGCACGGCGAAGCGCCCGCGTAAGCGCTCCAGCACGGCGTCTTTCCCCACGCCCGAGGGCCCCGACAGCACCACGACCATCGGCGGCGGCGCGGCACCGCCCTCAGCTGACAGCGCGCTCACCCTCGCCGCGGCGCAGCGCCGCGACCCGCCCCGCGAACGTCTCCGGCGTGATCGCCAGCAGCGTCACCCAGTCGTTGTCCAGCAGCACCAGGGTTTTCGTCCGCCGGCCGCTCGTGAGGTCGATCACCTGCTGCTCTTCCTTGCCGCGCTGCACCAGCCGTTTCAGCGGCGCCGCGCTCGGTGTCGCCACCGCGACCACGCGCCCCAGCGTCAGTTGATTCTCGAACCCAACGTGCACGAGTTCCGTCGTCACGCGGTAGACCATCCCAGTTGCGCGCTCCCCGAGGTCAGCTCGCCGCGAGCGCGCCGAAACGTGCGAGCTCCTTCCAGAATTCAGGATACGACACCCCCACCGCGCTCGCGCCATGCACATCCGACGCTCCATCGGCCAGGAGCCCCGCCACCGCCGCTAGCATCGCGAGCCGGTGATCGCCGCCCGCATCCGCTGCGCCGTCGTGCAGTCGCGTCCCGCCGCGCATGAGCAACCCATCCGCGCGCTCCTCCACCTCGACGCCGAACGCGCGCAGCGCGCCCGCCGTCGCCGCCACGCGGTCCGACTCCTTCACGCGCAGCTCGGCGGCCTCGTGGATCAGCGTCTCACCCGACGCGAGCGCGCCGGCCAGCGCCACTAGCGGCAGCTCGTCGATTGCGCGCGGCACCAGCGCGCCGCCCACCGTCGTCCCGTGCAGCGCAGCCGAGCGCACCAGCAAGTCCGCCACCGGCTCGCCGCCGCTCGTGCGTTCCTCCAGCAGCGTGATGTCCGCCCCCATCGCGCGCAGGATGTCGATGAGGCCCGTGCGCGTGGGGTTCACGCCCACGCCGGTCAGCAGCAGCTCCGCGTCCGGGTGCAACGTCGCCGCGACGATCCACGCCGCCGCCGTGCTGATGTCGCCCGGCACTACCACCGTCGTAGCCGCGAGCTCGCCCGCCGGCGGCGTGAGCGTCACGCGATGGCGGCCGCCGGCGTCCGTCACGGCCTCCACGCGCGCCCCCATCGCCGCGAGCATGCGCTCCGTGTGGTCGCGCGACTGCACCGGCTCCACCAGCGTCGTGGGGCCGTCCGCCGCGAGCCCCGCGAGCAGCACCGCCGACTTCACCTGCGCCGACGCGACCGTGGTCTCAATGCGCTGGCCCCCGCGCACGGCGCCCCCGCGTACGGCGACCGGCGGCAACGTGTCGCCCGC
>VGPB01000221.1 GCA_016875695.1 Chloroflexota bacterium
GCGAAGGTCACCTCGAGTCGCATCAGCGCGCGGTCGATCTTGCGCTGGGCGATGGCGTCTTGGATGCCGGCCATGGCTCGCCTCGCGTCGCGGTCACAGTCCGCCGAGGTTCACCGACGAGAACAGACGGAACAGGCTGTCGGCGTCGCTCGGCACGTCGCCCTCCTTCATGTCGACCAGCGTCGTCTGGACCTTCCGGACGTCGTCGGCGCGGCTGTCGAGGAATCGTCCCGCCGACACCATCGCGCGGAACGCATCGACGTTGGTCCGCGTCCGCTCGAGCTCGGGCCCCGGCCGCTGGGCGTCGAGCATGGCCTGCAGCTTGGGCAGCACCATGTTCACCGCCGCGTTGAGCGCGATGAGCAGGCGGCCGTCGGTCTGGCGGAGCGCGTCGCCTTCGTAGCCCAGGGTGTGCAGCACGTGGCGCAGCTCGACGAGCTTCTCCTGCGCGCCGTAGGGCGACGACGCGCCTGCCCGATCGCCCACACACGTGCGGTCGCCGACGCGCGCGGTCTAGTAAGTTGGCGAAGTCGGCCGGGTCGTGGCCCATCCGTGGGCCGGGCGGCCAACCCACGGGCCATTGGCCACCTGACCGTGCGAGCCACCGCAGGGCCTTTGTCGGCAGCATCATGCGTGTCTTCTTGGTGGTCTCGTGCTCGCATCGACTGCCGATGCGATGGCGTCGTGCACGAGCACGCGCGAGTATCGGCCGCGCACCACCGCGAGCTGCGACGCGGTAGCGGTCGTGCGTCGGCACCTGCCCGCGTTCCTCGAGCGCATCGAGCAGGAGGGGGGCTCGTTGCCGAAGTTCGTTGCCGACGAGCTCGAGGCCTTCGTCACCTGCGGCGACTTCGAGCACGGTTTCTTGATCACCGCGTGTCGTCGATGCGGCGAGCAGTTGCGCGTGCCGTTTTCGTGCAAGGGCCGCGGCTTCTGTCCGTCGTGTATGGGCAGGCGCATGAGCGAGGGCGCGGCGTTGCTCGTGGATCGCTTGCTGCCGCGCTGTGGGTACCGTCAATGGGTCCTGTCGTTCGGCGGCCAGGTGGCGGTACGGCTCGGCTACGACACCGCACTGCTCGCACGTGTGAGCCGCTGCTTCGCGCGTGCCGTGATGGGTTCGCTGCGCCGACGTACCGCGCAGCATCATGGGAGCGCGACCGCATCGGGATTGCACCCCGGAATGCTCGTGGTCGTGCAGCGCTTTCGCTACGACCTCGGACTGTTCGTGCACCTGCATGCGCTCACGACCGACGGCGCGTTCGTCGAGTCCGGGTCCAAATCCGGGCCCGGGTCCGAGTCCGGGCCCGAGTCCGAGCACGAACACGAAGGCGACGTGACCGTGCATTGGCTCGCCGCGCCGGCCGCGACAGAGCACGACCTCGCGGAGGTGCTTTCCACCGTTCATCGCCGACTTGGCCGCATCGACGACGACGACGATGTCGACCCTGCACTCGTCGGCTGCGCGCAGCTCTCGCTCGATGGCCCAGCGCGCGTCGCCGTCCCATCGGCACCACGGCCGCTCGAGGTCTCCGCCTTCGGCATGTCGCTGCATGCCGCATCCGTCATCGACGGCCGCGATCGCAAGCGGCTCGAGCGGATGCTGCGCTACATGCTGCGGCCGCCGTTTGCCCACGATGCTGTCCGCGCCCTCCCTGATGGTCGCGTGCGGCTCGTCTTCAAGGCGCCGACACGCACCGGTGCGACCCACGTCGATCTGTCGCCCGACCGCTTCCTCGCGCGCTTGGTCGGTCTCGTCCCGCCGCCGCGCCAACATCAGGTGCGGTACTTCGGTGTCTTCTCCAACCATCACGCGTTGCGCTCGCGCATCCGGGTCGCTCCGAGCCCGAGCTGCGCGTCGGCGCTCGACCCCACGCAGGTGCCGTTGTTCGACGCTACTGGCCAGGGACCGTGGCAAGCCTCGGCCTCGCACTCCGGCACCCACGCGCCTGTTCCGACCAGGGCCCGCATCGGCTGGGCCAAGCTTCTGGCCCGGGTGTTCGCCATCGACGTCTCCCTGTGTCGCCGATGCGGCGGTGCGATGCGCGTCGTCGCGGCGATCACCGATGCCGACGAGATCGCCCGCGTGCTCCACGGTGCCAGACCGCCCCCGCGACCGTGGCCGCCCGAGCAGCTGTCCTTCCTCTGCCTGTGAACCGACGCAGGTGCGCCCACGCGATGCAGCACCTTCGGGTCGTCACGTCCGTCGCATCCACTCACCGACCGCTGGGGCCCCATCACTTCCCCCACGCGCCCGTGCGCGACACCACCGCCATGCTTCGCGCTCCGCCATCCGAACTTCGGTGGAGTCCCGGCGTGCGCGGGCTTACGCTCTTTGCCCCTGATGAACCGCGCTCCCGCCCCCCGCCCAGCGGCTTCCCCACTTCGAACCTCTTAAACGCCGCGCGCGCCCCGCGAGCGGATGCAGGGGGGTCGT
>VGPB01000222.1 GCA_016875695.1 Chloroflexota bacterium
ACCGCACGGTCTGCGCCGCTGGTGCCGCGCCGTTCTGAGCGGGGCCGCCGCGCCCTCGCCCACGCCCGCCGCGGCGGCGGCGGCGCTTCGCCTCCGGGGCAGCGGCGTCCGCTACGCCCCCGGAGCCGGGCTTCGGCCCCCCGAGCGCGAGCGCGAGGCGTTGCAGCAGCTTCATGCCAGCGCGGAGCCCAAGGCGGCGGGGCGGCGTCGGCGGAAGGCGATCGGCATGACGGGCCGCGCCGTCGCGGTGCGGGAGCAGGGTGTCATCATGTCACATCGTAGCAGACGCCGCGGCAGGCGGGGAAGCGGTGGCCGCTCGGGGGAAGCCCTAGCGGAAGACCACGGTCTTGCGCCCGTCGACGAGCACGCGGTCCTCCAGGTGCCACTGGACGGCGCGCGCCAGCACCGCCCGCTCGACCTCGCGGCCGTGGCGCACGAGGTCCGCACGGCCGTCGCGGTGCGTCACGCGCACGACATCCTGCTCGATTATCGGGCCATCGTCGAGTTCCTCCGTCGCGTAGTGCGCCGTCGCGCCGATGATCTTCACCCCGCGGTCGAAGGCTTGGCCGTACGGGTCGGCGCCGGCGAACGCGGGCAGGAACGAGTGGTGGATGTTGATCACGGCGCGCGGGAACGCGGTGAGGAACGCCGGCGACAGCACCTGCATGTAGCGCGCGAGCACCACGATGTCGACCGCGCCACGCAGCAGCTCGAGCAGCGCGGCCTCCTGCGCCGGGCGGTCGCCACCCTCGATCGGCAGGCAGTAGTACGGCAGCTCGAACGGCGCGACGGCGTCACGCAGCGTGTCGTGGTTGGAGACGACCATGCGCACGTCGGCGGCGAGCTCCTGGCGGCGCCAGCGCCATAGCAGGTCGAGCAGGCAGTGGTCTGCCTTCGAGACGA
Source organism: Chloroflexota bacterium (assembly GCA_016875695.1). Classification (GTDB taxonomy): domain Bacteria; phylum Chloroflexota; class Dehalococcoidia; order UBA2979; family UBA2979; genus SHYP01. Next base: position 904 of record VGPB01000222.1, read on the forward strand.
GGATGGCGATACGCGGCCGTCGCGCGCTGTACGAGACGTGCCACGTCATGCCGAAGCGCGGCGCAACCTCCGCGCCAAAGCGCTCGGCGAGCTCGTCCGCGGGTACGTCGAGGCCAGCGAGGGAGTGCTCGATCCGCAGGAAGAAGCGGCCGCTGCCCTCGTCGGAGGAGTACTGGTCGGCCTGCACGATGTTCGCGCCGTGCGCGAACAGAAACGCCGATACCGCCGCGACGATGCCGGGGCGGTCGGGACATTGGACCAGCAGGCGCGCGGTGCCGCGGTCGGGCGCATCGTCCATCGCTCGATGATAGGCGGGGCGGCCCGCATGGGCCCAGCCCGTGGGGCCTCGGCCGGCCGCCCGGAGGTGGGTAGACTGGGGTCATGGCAGGCATCGACGCGGGGCTGTGCGGTCGCTGCGCCTGGGCGCGCAGCGTGACGAGCGCGCGCGGATCGCACTTCGTGCGCTGCGGGCGCTCTGACGCCGACCCCGCGTACGCGCGCTACCCGCGGCTGCCGGTGCATGTGTGCGCGGGTTTCGAGCCGGCCCGAGGCAGAGGCACACCGTGACCGGCGAGCCGCTGCCGGTGGGCGACTCGCTGTTCGCGCGCATGGGGGGACGCAAGGGCGTCGCGCACATCGTCGAGGCGTTCTACGCGCGCGTCGAGCGCGACGAGCTGCTGCGGCCGCTGTTCCCGGACGACTTGGGGCCGGGGCGCGAGAAGCAGAAGCTGTTCATCGAGCAGTGGCTCGGCGGCGAGGCGGAGTACAGCGAGCGCTTCGGGCATCCGCGGCTACGTAGGCGGCACTTCCCGTTCGTGATCGACCGGCGCGCGGCGGGTCGCTGGGTGCACCACTTTGGGGCGGCGCTGCGCGAGTGCGGGGTGGCCAATGCGGACGTCGCGACGATCCTCGCCGTGCTCGCGCCGCTCGCACAGCACATGGTAAACGCGGACGACGACGTGCCGCGCACGCCGCTCGACGATGCGCGCCTGGACTGAGGCGCCGCGCGACCACGCCCGCGCAGCTAAGTGGGGCGCTCGGCGATGTGCAACGCGACGGTGCCGAGCATGAACGAGCGCGCCTCGCGCACGGTGAAGCCCGCGGCGGCGAGGCGCGCCGAGAGCTCGTCGACTGTGAAGAAGCGGTCGACGGAGACCGGCAGGTAGCGGTACGCGCTCGCGTGGCCGGAGATAGCGCGGCCAAGCAGCGGTACGACGCGCTGAAAGTAGAGCCGCGCGAAGGGGCGCCACCAGCTGGGTTCCAGCCGCGGGATCTCGAGGATGCCGAAGCGACCGCCAGGGCGGAGCACGCGCGCGGCCTCGGCGAGGGCGGCGTCGAGGTCCGGGATGTTGCGCACGACGAAGGCGGCGCACCAGACGTCGACGCTGGCGTCGGCGAGGGGCAGGCACGTGGCATCCGCGAGCGCGACGACAACGGCGGTGGTGTCGCGTCGGCGCGCCTTCGCGCGGGCGCGCACGAGCATCGGCGCGGCGAAGTCGACGCCGAGTACGGCGCGCGCGCCGGC
>VGPB01000223.1 GCA_016875695.1 Chloroflexota bacterium
TGGGCGGCGCTGCTCCTCGGCGCCTGGCTCGGGCGCCTCTCGGCGGCGCTGCCCGCGAACCTCGAGGCGACCATCGACGCGCTACTGCCGCTGGCGGCGGCCGTGGCGATCGCGCTCAGCGTGCGGCGCTCGCTAAAGCGCCGCGTCCAGGCGCGCGCGCGACGCGAGCGCGCCTGAACCACGTCGCGCCGTCCGCGTGCGGCGACTGCAGCAGCGGCGCGTAGCCGCAGCGCAGCATGAAGTACAGCCCGTGCCCGTTCGTGCGCGGCACGCGCGCGTAGAACTCGCGCACGCCCTCAGGCTCAAGCTGGCGTTCCGCGCAGCGCAGCGCGCGCGCCCCGTACGCATGGCCGCGATCGCTCGCCGCGATCGCCAGCGCGTGCAGCACCACGCGCGCGCCCGCCTGCTCGCGCGCGCACGCGAGCACGCCGACCGGGCGCCGTCCCGCGAGCACGCCGTAGCACTCCAAGCCCGCCGGAGGCGGCGGCAGCGCGCCTGCGAAGCCGCGCTCGATGCCGTCCGCGAGCGCCGCGGCGATGGCCGGTGCGGACGCGTCGGCGCCGCGCACAAGCGTCACGCCGAACCCGCGCGCCCATATCGCGTGCGCGCTGGCAGCTGCCGTTGCGGTCACCGCGCGAGCCAGCGCCCCACGGCGCCCGGGATCGCCGACACCGGCAGCACGCGCACCTCGCAGTCGGGCAGCGCCGCCATGAACGCCGCGCCGTACGGCCGCGTCAGCACGCGCTGGTCGAGCAGCAGGAACACTCCGCGCTCGTCGTCGCCGCGGATCAGCCGGCCGAAGCCCTGCCGGAAGCGCAGGATCGCCTGCGGCAGCGCGAATTCCTCGAACGGATCGTCGTACAGCGCGGCGCGGCCCGCGTAGACCGGCTCGCCTGGCACGGGGAACGGCAGCCGCGCCATCGCGATCTGCGACAGCGCGGGCCCGCGCACGTCCACGCCCTCCCAGAACGCCGCGGTGCCCAACAGCAGCGTGCGCGGCTGCTCCACCAGCGCGCGCAGCAGCCGCGCCGGCGCGCCGTCGAGGCCCTGCGCGAGCACGTTGATGCCCGCGGGCAGCAGCGGCGCGTACAGCTCGTGCGCCGCCGCGCGCACCGCCGCGTGCGACGTGAACAACGCGAGCGTGCGCCCGCCGGCCGCCTCCGCCGCGCGCGCGAGCGCACGATGCAGCCCCGCCTGGTACTGCGGCGCGTCGGGCGGCGGCACGTCCTCCGCGACGATCGTGAGCACCGCGCGCCGGTAGTCGAACGGCGACGGCACCGCCAGCGTGTCCGCGTCGCGCAGCCCGAGCGCGCGCACACTGAAGTCGAACGAGTCCTGCGCGGTGAGCGTCGCGCTCGTCGCGATCACCGTGTCGCGCCCCGCGTACAGCTCCTCGGCGAGCCGGTCGGCGACGGCGAGCGGCGCGCTCTGCACGCGCACCCCCGACGCGCCGTCGTCGACCCACACGATGCGCTCCGCATCCGCGCGCAGCAGCGCGCGCACGATCGTGAATCGCGCGCCCGTGAGCAGCTGGCCGGACGCCGCGAGCTGCCCGCTCACGCGCTCGGAATCGGGCCCCACGCCGGGCCCGAGCGCCGCGATCGCGCCGCGCAGCGCGTCGAGCCGTTCAACCGCGTGCGCGAGCGTCACCTCGAGCTGCAGCGCGGCGTCCTCCACGTCCTCCCAAGCAGGCTGCGCGCACCGCGCCGCCGTCACGAGCAGCTGCCGCTCCTCGCGCTCGCCCTTCGCGCGCGCCGCGTTCGCCTGGCCCTCCTCGCCGAGCTCCGCGCACGCCGCGCGCAGCGTCGCCTCGAGCTCGGGGATGCGCGCCGTCGCGCGCGTCGCGGCCGCGACCGCGGCGTCGGCCACGCCGCGCAGCCCCGCCGCCGGCGAGAGTGCGCCGGCGTCTGCCATGGTCCAGTCGCGCACGCGAGCGCCGTGCGCCACTGCGCTGTCGAGCTGCCCCTGCAACTCCCGCAGGCCGAGCCGCGCGCCGTACTGCTGCGTCGCCACGCCCTCGAGGCGATGCGCCTCGTCGATCACCAGGTGAGGGAACGACGGCAGCACCTGCTCGTCCGCCGAGGCGTTCGCGAGCAGCAGCGCGTGGTTCACCACCACCACGTGCGCGGCCGCCGCGCGCTGCCGCGCGCGCAGCAGGAAGCACGTGCCGTCGCGCACGTACGCGCAGCGCCGCGCCAGGCAATCGTTGCCGTCGGCCGCGAGCGCGTCCCACGCCGCGCGCTCGTTCGCCGGCACCGCGATCTCGCCGAGCTCGCCCGTCTCGGTCATCGGCAGCCACACCGCGATGCGCGCCTGCAGCCGCGCCTCCGCAAGCGTGCGCGCGCGCGGCATGGCGCGCGCCTCGGCCCAGCGCTCCAGGCAGAGGTAGTTCGCGCGCCCCTTCAGCAGCACGCCGCGCAGTG
>VGPB01000224.1 GCA_016875695.1 Chloroflexota bacterium
CGCCCCCGCCCCCGCCCCCGCCCCCGCGAAGGGCGCGTACCGGGTCGCCGGCCTCTGCGCCGCCCACCACAACCGCCCCGAAGTCTGGCGCGCGGACGACGCCTTCAGCGCGATCGCTTCGTATTACCGCTCGCGCGGCGCCGCTTACATCGACGACCCGCGCTACCGCCGCCTGCCGCTGGCGCCGCCCGAGCTCGGCGAGCTGTGGGCCGCGATGCACCTGCCGGACGCCGACCCCGTCGTGACCGAGCGCTTCCCGGAGCAGTGGCGCGTCCCCCTCGACGTCGAGGGCGACCGCGCGATCCACGCGCTCGTGCTCGAGCACGCGCTCGACCGCCTGAACGCGCTGCTTGCGCAGCTCGGCCTCAACGGCAGCGCGCTGGGCACGGACGGCGCGCCCGACGTGCCGCGCCCGCAGCTCGCAAGGCTGCTCGACCCGGCCCGCGCGCCGATCCCGCCGCCCGCGCCGTTCGCGCTGGAGGTGGCGCGCGGCGACGGCAGCGCCGCCTGACCTGCCGCCGCTCGGCGCTGGACGCACGACGAGGCCCCCGCGTCAGCGCGGGGGCCTCGTGCCGAACGAACCGGGGGCCGGGGGGCTACCCCTGGAGCAGCGCCAGCGCGACCTGCGTCGAGCTGTTGGCCTGCGACAGGACGGACACACCGGCCTGCTGCATGATCTGCCGCGTGACGAGCTCCGAGGACAGCTTTGCGATGTCCGCGTCGCGGATGCGCGACTCGGAAGCGCTCAGGTTCTCGACCACCACGCCCAGGCTCGTGATCGCCGTCCCGATCTGGTTCTGCGCCGCATCGAACTTCACGCGCTGCGTGCTGACTTCATGGATCGCCGTGTCGATCGAGGAGAGCAGCGTGTTCGCCTTGGCGACCGTCGACACGTTGGTGTTGTCCGTCACGAGCGTGGCGATCTTGCTCGCGCCACCGAGAGCGGACGCCTACATGTCGGCGTACGACACCGAGATCGTGTCCGACAACTCCGAGCCGACCTGGTACGCCGCCGAACCGGACCCGATGGCCGTCACGATCGTCTTCGTGTTGAGGTCGGTCAAGATGTCGTCGACCGTCTTGGCGGCCACACCGACGACCGTGATCGACGCCGTGTGCACACCGTTGAACGTGAAGATGGCCGTGCCGTCGGCGCCGATCGTGCCGTCGGTGTTGACCGCGTCGACGGACTGGCCGCCCTGGGTGATGCGCAGCGTAATCGCGTTGACCTTGGACAGCGTGTGGGTCGTGACCGCCAGCGGGTCCGACTTCAGCTTGCTCGCGACGACCGTGTCGGCGTTCGTCGACACGGTCGTCGCGAGCGCGAGGCCCGTCTGCACCTGCGAGGTCGCGTCGAGCGAGGTCGACAGGCCGCCCGTGAGCAGGCTCAGGCCGTTGAACTTCGTGCGCGCGGCGATGTTGTTGATCTCAGTCTTGAGGGTCAGCACCTCTTCGCCGATCGCGGTGCGGTCGGACGCGGAGAGCGTGCTGTTGCCGGCCTGCACCGACAGTTCGCGCATGCGCTGGAGGATGCCGTGCACCTTGTTCAGCGCGCCTTCTGCGGTCTGCAGCATGGAGATGCCGTCTTGCGCGTTGCGGGCGCCCTGGTTGAGGCCACGCACCTCCGCGCGCAGCTTCTCGCTGATAGCAAGGCCGGTGGCGTCGTCGGCGGCGCGGTTCACGCGGAGACCGCTCGACAGCTTCTCGAGCGCCTTGCTCATCTTGCCGCCCGTGACGTCCAGGTTGCGCTGGGCATTCACGGCCTAGATGCTGGTGTTCACGATCAATGCTATGGCTGGTTCCGGCCTCCTGTGGCGTCTCCCGGTCCTGCCGGGACTGCTGGGCGCCCGCCCGCGCCTGTAGGGAGCCCCCGAGGTGGAGCTCGCGACAATCATCGACAGCGCTCCCGCGCATCCTTAGGGGTGCAGTTCCCCTACCCCAAGGGCGCGCATGAGCGTCCTGTGGGGGGCTCCCGGCCCGCCGCAGGGAGGCGCCGTACGGGCGCCGCCGCGCCCCGAATCGGGAGGCGCGGCGGCGTCCACGCTCCCTCCTCCCCGAACGGCGCGGCCGCAACGGGCCCCTAGCATCCCCGCATAGCTGCACGCCGGACCCCGCCGCGCGCTACACGCCGGCCCGTCGTCGCCGCCGAGCGGTTGCTGGTCTGCGGCTGGGACGACGCGCTGGCCCCGATGCTGTGCGCCCTCGTGCGCGAGGCCGGCCTTCACGCATGCGCGATCGGCGATGCGTGCGCCGTGCAGCTCGTCCGCGCCCGCCACGCCGCCGGCGCCCCGTGCTACCAGCACGTGCGCGAGATGCTGCGGTTCGCCGAGGCCGAGGTCGTGCTCGCCGCCGCGCCCCGCTTCGCCGCAGACGCCGCCGCACGCGCCGCGAGCCTCG
>VGPB01000225.1 GCA_016875695.1 Chloroflexota bacterium
CGCCCGCCGACCTCGTGCGCCTCGCGCGCCTCCACCACGCCTACGGCGACCCCGCCGCAGTGGACGTCGTCTACCTGCGCCCACCGGCGATCGGCGCGCGCGCGCCCGCCGCGACCGCGCCCCCGCGCTGAACGCCGCCGATCTGTCCTCGCCCCGCATTCGCGAACAGGAGCCGCCCCGTGGAACGCACGCTCATCCTCGTCAAGCCGGACGCCATGCAGCGCGGGCTCGCCGGCGAGATCCTCGCGCGCCTCGAACGCCGCGGGCTGCGCATCGTCGGCCTGCGCCTGCTGCACGTCGACGAGGCCTTGGCGCACCAGCACTACGCCGAGCACGCCGGCAAGCCCTTCTTCGCCGGGCTAGTCGCCTACATCACCAGCAGCCCGATCATCGCCGCCGTCTTCGAGGGCACCAACGCCGTCGCCGCCGCCCGCCAGACCATGGGCGTGACTCGCCCCACTGAGGCCGCCCCCGGCACCATCCGCGGCGACCTCGGCCTCGAAGTTGGCCGCAACCTCGTGCACGGCTCCGACAGCCCGCAGAGCGCCGACCGCGAGATCGCCATCTTCTTCGCGGGCGAGACGCTCGCGAGCTGGCCTCGCGACACCGACCGCTGGGTGTTCGAGTAGCGCGCTCGCGCCGTTCCCCCAAGGACCGGACCGCGCGCCTCGCCTCGACTTGAGAGCCGCCCTCGCGCGTGGCGGCTCACCGCTCGACGCCCAGCGGCGCTGCGGAGCCGGAGCCGCCCGTCACGGCAAGTGACCTACTGGACGCGCACCACCTCGTGCGCCCGCTGCCACAGCCCCTCGAGGTCGTAGTACGCCCGCTGCTCGCGCGAGAACAGGTGCACCACCACCACCCCCACCTCGAGCAGCACCCAGCCCCCCGCGGCGTCGCCCTCGCGGTGGATGCGTTGCCCGGGCGCGCCATCGGCCACCGCGTCCACGAGCGCCGCCATCTGCCGGTCGCTCGTCGCCGTCGCGATCACGAAGTAGTCGGCGAACGCCGCGAGCGCCGCCAGGTCGAGCAGCACCACGTCCTCGGCCTGCCGGTCCACCAGCAGGTCCACCAGGCTGCGCGCGATCTCGTCACCCTCCAGCGCCCCACCTCCGCTGCGCGCACGCGGCTCCATGAAGCGCCAGTATAGTCGCGCCGGTTCAGCCGAGGACCCTCGGAGGCCGGTGAACGCCCCTCAAGCCGTGCTACTCGATCTCGACGGCACGCTCCTCGACGGCAGTCGACTACACCAGGCACTGGAGCTTACCTGTGCCGCCGTTGGACTCGAGCTGGGGATCGAGCCCGACCCGTTGCGTGCATCGAACGAAGCCGCCTTCGCCGCCTACTGGCCTTCAGCGGAGCGCGATTGGCAGATCGGGCGGCTCGCCGGCGCGACTCTCGCGCGCGAGGTCTGGACTCGCGCGCTGCGCGCGCTGGGCGTGTCGAGCAGTGGAGCGACCGAGCGGGCCGTCGCAACACACACAGCGTTCACTCGAAACGCGCTGCGCCTCTTTAACGACGCGCCACATTTCCTGAATCAGCTGGCTGGCCGAGTCCCGCTCGCGCTGGTCTCGAATGGCGCCGGCGATACGCAACGGGAGCGACTCGGCTAGTTCGACCTGGAGCGGCACTTCCAGCTGATCGTGCTGTCGGGCAAAGTCAGGCTGGCCAAGCCCGACCCGGCGATCTTCAACCACGCGGCACGGGCGCTCGCTGTGCCGAATGACGCCATCTGGCACGTCGGCGACAGCCTGCCCACGGATGTGGCGGGCGCGAAGGCTGCCGGAATCGGGGCGGTCTGGCTGAACCGCGCGGGCCCCGTCCGAGGCCCCGACGCTCCGACGCCCGACCTCGAAGTCGCGTCGCTCGATGCCCTCGCCCAGCAACTCGCAATGCAGCAAACGCTGTAGCCCGGCGGTGCCGCGGAACGCTGCCCTAGCGGCGCGCGCACGCCGCGTCGACCACCGCCGTCGTCACCGGCGAGCCGTCGCCCGCGTCCACGCGCAGCGTCAAGCGCAGCACCCCGTCGGCCAGGGCGTAGTCCCCCAGCGCCACCACCGCGCGCGGGCCCAGCGCCGACGGGCCCTCCAGCCTCCCCTCGGCACGCCCGTCCAGGCCGATGCGCGCGCGCACCCGTCCGAGCAGCGCCGACGGCGCGTCGACAACCAGCGCGGCGCCCTCCACGCGGAACGGCGCCTCGAACGTCCCGCCCGCACCGCCAAACACCGCCCCACCCACCTCGAACGCCAGCACCCCGCCGCCGCCGCCCGCCTCCACGCGCACCGCGAATGCGCCCGAGCGCGAGACCGCCTCGTTGCGCCACGTGCCGACGCAGCGCAGCCCGTGCAGCGCGGCCACCCGCGCCGCCACATCCCCGCTCGGC
>VGPB01000226.1 GCA_016875695.1 Chloroflexota bacterium
CACGAGGTCAGCCGCCGGGGGCGGCGCGCCGCGCGCCACGCGGTGCGCGAGGCGCCGCGCACGGTTGCCGTCGCTCCAGTCGCCGGGCCCCAGCGCGGCGAAGCGTCGCGCCGTCTTGTCAGGCGGCGACGACACGGGCGGCACGACCAGCAGCAGCCGCAGCGGCCGCAGGTCGCGCAGCGCCTCCACCAGCTCGCCGCGCCCGTTACCGTGCGTCACGCCGCCGAGGACCAGCGCGGGGACGTCCGACCCGACCTCCGCGCCCACCTCGGCGAGCCGCTCCGGCGGCCAGTCGAGCCCCCACAGCCGCGCGAGCCCGCGCAGCACCGCCGCCGCGTCCGCCGAGCCGCCGCCGAGCCCCGCCGCCACCGGGATGCGCTTGGTGAGCGCGATCGCCACCTGCGGCTCACGACCCACCGCCCCGGCGAGCGCGCGCGCCGCGCGTCCTGCGAGCTCATCGCCCGCGTCAACGCCCTCCGCCTCGGCGCCGCGGACCGTGACGCGCAGCGCGGGGGCCGCGCGCAGCGTGACCGCGTCCGACAGCTCGAGCGTCGTAAGCACGGTCTCGATCTCGTGGTAGCCGTCTGCGCGCCGCCCCAGCACCTCCAGCGCAAGGTTGAGCTTCGCCGGCGCGCGCGCGACCAGGGCGGCCGCCCCTTCCTGAGTGGCGTCAGGCATCGAGCGCACGCGGATGCCCGCGCTCGAGCACGTCGAACAGCCGCCGCCAGTCCGCGAGCTGCAGGTGCTGCGCGCGCTGCTCGGGCCCGATCGCCGCCGCCTCCAGCAGCGCACGCATCGCCGCCTCCGGGATGCCGAGCGCCACGCGCAGCACGTTGTGCAGCTGTTTGCGCGGCTCGCTGTAGCCCATGCGCAGCAGCGCGAAGAAGCGCGGCAAACGTTCCGGTGGCAGCCCTGCGGCGTTCTCCCGCAGCCGCTCGATGCGCACGAGCGCCGATTGCACCTTCGGCGGCGGCCAGAACGCCGAGGGCGGCACGTCGAACACCAGCTGCGGCGTGCCGTAGCACTTCACCGACATCGAGAGCAGCGACTCGCGGCCCGCCCCGCCGACCATGCGCCTCGCCACCTCGCGCTGCACGAGCACGACGATGCGCGCCGGCGCCGGATCCGCCTCCAGCAGCCGGCGCACCACCGGCTGCGTGATGTAGTACGGCAGGTTGCCGACCGCCACGTACGGCGCCCCGGCGTCGCACTCCGCGAGCAGCTCGGCAGGCGTGAAGTCCAGCACGTCGGCCGCCAGCAAGCACGCGCCCGGCACGTCCGCGACGCGCCGCCGCGCGAGCGCCGCGAGCTCCTCGTCGAGCTCGATCGCGACGACGCGGCCAGCGCGCCGCGCGAGCTCGGCGGTCAGCCCCCCCGGCCCCGCGCCGATCTCGAGCACGGTGTCCGTGCTGCCCAGCCCGCACGCGTCGGCGATGTCACCGAGCACCAGCTCGTCAATGAGGAAGTGCTGCCCCAACGCCCTGCGCGGGGCGACGCCCAGGCGGCGCAGCGCCTGCGGCGGCGCTACGAAGCGCGCATCGCCACTGCGCGCCGCCGGACGCGCGCCGGCGTTTCGCCGGCGGCGGCGAGGCGCGCTTGAAGGGGTGGGTGAGGTCGGTCGTGCCCCGCCCTCGAATCGGTCCACAGGCTTGTCTCCGCCAGTCGGCTCAAACCCGGCGACCCTGCGGCACCCACTGCGACCGGCTTACCGCTGCTTCCTTCCGGACCTGACGGGGTTGGCCGGGCAGCGCCGCGCAGGACCAGGCTCTCAACACCGCTGTGCGGGAACAGTCCCCCGGTGCCAGACCCTCAGACGGGCATTCAGCCCCGCTCGAGCGGATTGCGGGTACAGGGCACCGCTAGCTCCCCGCCTAGCACGACCGGCCTCGATCGTAGGGGCTGGTCGCGGACGCCGTCAAAGCGGCCCCGCCCGGCCGGCGCCACGCGCGCGCACGCCGCATGCCGTAGCATCGCTCCTCGCCCGCCCCGCGCCCGGACGTATCGAGGCTGCACCGTGCGCGTCCTCTCCATCGGCCGCCCGCTCGCCGATCCCGCCATCGACAACGCGACGATCGCCAGCGCGCCCGCGCTCGCCGAGTACCCCGTGATCGTGCTCGACCCGGCCGGCATCTCCGCCGTCATCGCCGAGGCCGCCGACGGGCGCGGCGAGCACCACACGCTCGCGGGCGTGCCCGTCGTCAACGGCGAGCCCGCCGGCGACGCGCTGTCGCTCGCCGAGCTGCTGCGCCGTCGCCGCGACGAGCTCGTCGCGGCGCTCGAGCGCGGCGCGCTCGTCGTCGTCTTCGTGGCGCCGCAGGTCGCGCTGCCGCAGGTGCTGGGCTTCACCGGC
>VGPB01000227.1 GCA_016875695.1 Chloroflexota bacterium
GTCGCGCTCGTCCGCGCCGACGCTACGTTCGAGAAGGGAGTGCTCATCGAGCGAGACCACCAGCAGGATCAAGAAGCCGCCGCGTGATCAGCCGGACGCACCGATCCACAACTCTTGGCGATATCTCCTCGCGCGGGCGCGGTGCTCCCTGTCTGACTATCGGGTCAGTGCCTGAGCCTGCGCATCCGGCCCCGCTCGCGTTCCCCGAGGCGGCGCGCAGCGCCTAGGGCTCGCGCTCCTGCCCCGCGCGTCCGATACACTGAGAGCCCTGTGAACGCCCAGCGTGACCTCTACGACCTCATGGGCCTACCGCGTGACGCCTCCCAGGAGGACGTTAAGCGCGCCTTCCGCCGCCTCGCCATGGAGTACCACCCGGATCGCAACAAGGCCGCCGACGCCGAGGAGCGCTTCAAGGAAGTCGCCGCCGCCTACGAGGTGCTGTCCGATGCGGAGCGCCGCAGCGCCTACGACCGCCACGGCTTCGCCGGCGTCGCCGGCAACGGCCAGGGCTTCGAAGGCTTCGAAGGCTTCGAAGGCTTCGGCGGCATCTTCGACGCCTTCTTCCGGGGCACCGCCACCCGCCGTGCCGGCCCCCAGCGCGGCTCCGACTTGCGCACGACTATCACCATCGACTTCAAGGACGCCGTCTTCGGCGCCGAGCGCGAGCTCCAGTTCGAGCGCGTCGAGCGCTGCGCGAACTGTCGCGGCTCCGGCTCCATGCCCGACAGCCGCCCCGCGAGCTGCCCGGAATGCCACGGCGCCGGCGAGGTCCGCCGCGTGCAGCAGTCGCTCTTCGGCCAGTTCGTCAACATCGCCACTTGTGAGCGCTGCGGCGGCGAGGGCGAGATCATCACGGACCCCTGCGGCGCCTGCCGCGGCCGCGGCCACCGCCGCGTCACCGTCAAGCGCATCGTCCAGGTCCCCGGCGGCGTCGACGATGGCGCCCAGATTCGCGTCTCCGGCGAGGGCGACGGCGGCTCCCGCGGCGGGCCCTCCGGCAACCTCTACGTGCTGCTGCGCGTCCGCCCCCACCCGCAGTTCACTCGCGACGGCACTGACCTCGTGCACGAGCTGCCGGTGAACATCGCGCAGGCCGCGCTCGGCGCCACGCTTGAGGTGCCCACCATCGATGGTGACCCGGTGCTGCTCGAGATCGAGGCGGGCGCCCAGCCGGGCCAGGTCTTCACCGTCCGCGGCCGAGGCGTGCCGCACCTCCGCGGCAGCGGCCGCGGCGACCTGCTCGTTCGCCTTACGGTCGAGACGCCCACGCGCCTCACCGCCGAGCAGCGCGCGTTGTTCGAGCAGCTCGGCGAGTCCTTCGGCACACCCGTCGCCTCCGACGACGGTGACAGCGGCGGCTCGCTCTTCGGCCGCATTCGCGACGCGCTTGGCGGCTAACGCCCCGCAGTTGACCGCTCTCCCACCGGTCCCCTCTTCCTCCCCCTCGTCCGCGCAGCGCGGGGAGGGGCCTAGGGGTGAGGCCCCGCACACCCCCGCCGCCGAATGGATCGAGCTGCGGCTCGTCGTTGACCCCGCCGATGCCGAGACGGTCGCTGACCTGCTGCGCAGCGTTGCCCCTGACGGCGTCGCCATCGAGCCCGCGATCCGCCCGCTCGACGGCGCGGAGTTCAGCTACGAGCTCACTCCCGCCCCCACGGTGCTCCGCGCCAGCGTGCGCGCCCCGTTCCCGCCGCGCGCGCGCCGCGCCCTGCGTGCGCGGCTGCGCACGCTGCCGCTGGCCGCGCCGCCCGGCCGCCTGCGTTACACGCCCGTCCGCGCCGACGCCTACGCCGACGCCTGGCGGTGCTTCTACCGCACCCAGCACATCGGCATGCGGCTCGTCGTGCGTCCCACGTGGGAGCCATACGCCGCACGTCCCGGCGAGGTCGTGCTCCAGCTCGACCCCGGCGCCGCCTTCGGCACCGGCCAGCACGAAACCACGCGCCTCTGCCTCGCCGCGCTCGACGCGCATATGGCGCCCGGCGACGACGCGATCGACGTCGGCAGCGGCTCGGGCATCCTCGCCGTCGCCGCCGCGCTGCTCGGCGCGCGCCGCGTGCAGGCCGTCGACATCGACCCCACGACCGTTGCCGTTGCGACCGCGAACGCCGCGCTCAACGGCGTTGCGGAGCGCGTCGCCGTCGCGGCGGGCTCCCTTGGCGCCGCCTGGCCCTGGCCCCGGCCAGCCTCGGCCGACGTCGTCGTCGTGAACATCTCGGCGCTCGCGCTCGGCGACCTGCTGCCCGCGGCGGCTGCGGCCCTGCGCCCGGGCGGCCGGCTCATCGGCAGCGGCTACCTCGAGTCCGCGGCCTCCTCCATCG
>VGPB01000228.1 GCA_016875695.1 Chloroflexota bacterium
GACCGCGCCGCCCATCGCCGCGGCCCGCGCGGCCACCCTCGCGCTCGCCCTCGGCGCGGCGGCGGTCGTCCTGTACCTGCGCCGCGTGCGACAGTTCCCATGATCACAGCGAAGGAGACGGCGATGACGTTGCAGGCGACCGACGTGCGACGCGGGCGCGCAGCGCTGGCAGCGCTGCTCAGCGCGCTCGCGCTGCTGGCCGTGGCATGCGACACGCGCGTCGACGTGACGATCGCCTTGCCCGAGCAGAGCGGCATCGCGGTCAGCGGCGAAGGCGTCGTCACGGTCGTGCCGGACGTCGGCACCTTCTCCGCCGGCATCGAGGTTAGCCGCCCGACGGTCGCCGCAGCGCGTGAGGAGGCCGCGCGCGCCGCCGACGCGTTCACCGCCGCAGTGCGCGCGCTCGGTGTCGAGCAGCGCGACGTGCGCACGGTGTCGTTCAACGTGCACCCGCAGTACGACCTGCGCGCGCCCAACGGCCGCCCCACGATCACCGGCTACACCGTCAGCAACGTCGTCACCGTCAAGGTGCGCAGGGTCGACGACCTCTCGAAGGTGCTCGACGCAGCGGTGGCCGCAGGCGACAACGCCACGCGCGTGCAGCAGATCAGCTTCGAGGTCGGCGAGCCCGAGCGCTTCGCGGCCGAGGCGCGCGCCCTCGCGATGGACGACGCGCGTCGTCGCGCCGAGCAGCTCGCCGAGGCCGCCGGCGCGAGCCTCGGTCGCGTGCGCGCCGTCAGCGAATCGATTGCCGCCGGCCCGCAGCCCATCCCGCGCGCCGCCGTGCCGGAAGCCGCAGGCGGCACGTTCGCGGACACGCCGACGCCGGTGAGCCCCGGCGAAACCGAGTTGCGCCTCGTGGTCAGTGTCGTCTACGACCTCGAGTAGCGGCTCGCTGTGTCGCGCGGCGCCGCCGTGCGCAGTACGATTGGCGGCGCGCCGCATGGCGCGCGCGATAGCGGCGGTACCACCGTGATCCTCAGCGACCGCTCGATCGCCGAAGCGCTGGCCTCCGGGCGGCTCGTGATCGCCCCGCTCGGCGAGGATGCGCTGCAGCCCGCATCGCTCGACATCCGCCTCGACCGCGCGTTCCGCGTCTTCCGCCACCACCGCCGCGCCTACATCGACGTGCGCGAGGCCGTCGATGACCTTACCGCCGTCGAGGAGATCGTCGACGACGAGGCGTTCGTGCTGCATCCAGGCGAGTTCGTGCTCGGCTCCACGCTCGAGCGCGTGCAACTCGGCAACGACATCGTCGCGCGCGTGGAGGGCAAGTCCTCGCTCGGCCGCCTCGGGCTGCTCGTCCACGCCACGGCGGGTTACGTCGACCCCGGCTGGGACGGCCACCTCACTATGGAGCTGTCCAACGTCTCCAACCTGCCGATCCGCCTGTACTACGGCATGAAGATCGGCCAGCTCTCCTTCGCCGAGCTGACCACGCAGGCCGACCGCCCCTACGGGTCGCCCGGCCTGCGCTCGAAGTACCAGGGGCAGACCGGCCCTACCGCCAGCCGTGGGTACCAGGACTACCGCACCCCGTGACCGCCGCCGAGCGTTCCGCCGTCGCGGCATGACCTCCGAGTACATGGCGCAGGCCCTCGGGGAGGCCGAGCAAGCGTTCGGCTGGTCGTCGCCGAACCCGGCGGTGGGCGCGGTCGTGGTGCAGGCAGGCGCGGTTGTCGGCCGCGGGCGCACGCAGCCGCCCGGCGGCGACCACGCCGAGATCGGCGCCCTGCGCGAGGCCGGTGCGCGCGCGGCGGGCGCGACCGTGTACGTGACGCTCGAACCGTGCGGTCACCAGGGCCGCACGCCGCCGTGCACCCATGCGCTTCTGCGTGCCGGCGTCGCGCGCGTGCACTACGCCATCGCCGACCCGGACTCGCACGTTGCCGGCGACGGCCATCGCCAGCTCGCCGCCGCCGGCGTGGCCGTCGAGGCCGGCGACGGTGCCGCCGAGGCCGCCGAGCTGCTGGAGGGCTACCTCCACCATCGCCGCACCAGCCTGCCGTTCGTCGTCGCCAAGTTCGCGTCGAGCGTCGACGGGCGCATCGCTGCGAGCTCCGGCGACTCGCGCTGGGTCTCCGGGCCGCAGGCGCGCGCCTGGGCGCACGCGCAGCGCGCGCGCCTCGACGCGATCCTGGTCGGCTCGGGCACGGTGCTGCTCGATGACCCGCAGCTGACGGCGCGACCGGAGGGCTGGAGCGGGCCTGTGCACCAGCCGCTGCGCGTGGTCGTGGACTCCACTGGCCGCGTGCCGCCGGCCGCCGCCGTGCTGCACGGCGACGCGCCGGCGCTCGTCGCCACGATCGCGGC
>VGPB01000229.1 GCA_016875695.1 Chloroflexota bacterium
CGAGGCGATGCAGGCGCACTACGTGTCGGTCGACCCGCTGCTCGGGCTCTGCACGACGCTCGCGCTGCTGTGCGCGTGCGAGCTCGCGCGCCGCGGCACCGTGCCGCTCGCGCTCGCCGCCGGCGGCGCTGCGGGGCTAGCGTTCGGCGCGAAGTACACCGGCCTCGTGACCTTCGGCGCCTGCGGCTGGGCGATCCTCGAGGTGTGCGCGCGCGAGCGCTCGGTCGCACCGCTGCTGCGGCTGCTGCCGGCCGCCGTCGCGGGATTCGCACTGTGCGTCTTCCTCGCGTGCCCGCCCTGCGTGCTGCAGAGCGAGCTCATGCTCCGCGCGATCCGCGGCCTCAGCGGCATCAGCTCGGCGAGCTACCTCGCGTTCTGGAACGTGCACCTCGTGCCGACGCTCGGCTGGTACGGGCGGCCGTACGTCTACCAGCTCGTTGCCGGGCTGCCGTTCGGCTTCGGCTGGCCGCTCTACCTGACCGTTCTCGGCGGGGTCGCCGCCGCGCTGCGCCGCCGCGATGTCGCCGACCGTGTCCTGCTGGTGACGCTCGCGGCGTACTTCGTCTCGGTCGGTACGTCCTTCGTCGTCGAGGCGACGCGCTACTATGTTCCCATGGTGCCGATCGTGCTGGTCCTGGCCGCGCGGATGCTGGACGGGCTGCGCGCGCCGCGGCTGCGGACGGCGGTGGTCGGGGCGGTGTGGGCGTACACGGCGCTGTTCACGCTCACGCAGGTGCAGCGCTACTCGTTCGCGCAGCAGATGCAGCTCGCGAGCTGGGTGAAGGAGGCGCTGCCCGCGCCCGCGCGCGGCACGAAGCACCGCGTCGCCTATCCGCAGGGTCTCGACCCGTACTACGGCCTGCGCCAGCCGGTGATCTGGGCGGGCATGGCGCCGGTGGCGGTTCCCTCGGGGCGCTGGCTCGACGACCGTCCCGAGGTGTTCGTCATGCCGGAGCTCACGGCGATCCGGCTCAAGCGCGACGCCCCGGGCGGCGTCGACGGACAGGCCCTCGCACGGCTCGAGAGCGGCGCGACCGGCTATGCGGCGGTCGCGACGTGGCGCTCGCGGTACCTGCAGTCGGACTTCTATACCTGGCTCGACCCTGCATTCGCCGGCGACTACGCGCAGGGCGAGATCGGCTTCACGGTCTACCTGCGTCCGGACCTCGCGGGAGGGCTCTGATGGCCAACTTCGCCCCGATGCGCGACCGCCTGCTGTACGTGCTGCGCACGAACCTGGAGCTGTTCGGCATCCGCGGACGCTTCCTCGACTACGGCGCCGGACCCGGCGACGTCGCACGCTTCCTGATCGGCGATTGCGGCCTGCCCGCGGGCTACGCCTACGACCCCGCGCTGCCCGACGACGAGGTCGGCCACCAGGCCGTGCCCGCGGGCAGCGGCGAGCTGATCGGCACGCGCACGCTCGACACGGTCGAGGGGCCGATCGACGTCGGCATCCTGTTCGACGTCCTGGAGCACGTACCGGACGCGACGGCGACGCTGCGCGAGCTGCGCGCACACGTGCGCGACGACGGCTGGCTCGCCATGACGGTGCCCTACAACGCGCACGAGTGGGGCGTCGACGACGAGTTCTACGGGCACCTTCGACGGCTCAGCCGGCGCGGTGCGATCACGCTGCTCGAGCAGAACGGCTGGAGCGTGATCCGCGTGCTCGACCCGACTTTTCCGACCATGTGGGCGATCCGGCGTGCGTACCTCTTGCTGCGGCGCTTGGGCGGTGGCTCGCTCGGGCTCGAGCGCGCCGACGCACCCGAGGCGGCGAGCGACATCGAGCGCTCGTTCCAGTCGCCGCGCCACACGCCGTGGAACCCGAGCGGCCGCACGCCGGTCGCGCTCGCCGAGAGCTTCGTGCCGTGGACGCTGGTCCGCAGGCTCGACCTCTACTTCGAGTCGCTGTTCTGGGGCTTCGAGCTGTTCGTGCTGGCGCAGAAGCGCACGCAGTCCGACGTCTGCGAGGTGTGCGAGCACGGCCGCTGGACGTTCCACCGCTTCTTCGACCGCTACTCGCTGCAGACCTGCGGCTACTGCGGGTCGGAGAAGATCCTGCCCGAGCTCGAGACGCACGCCGTCGCGCGCGCCGAGGAGAAGCAGCTGGTAGGCGAGCTGGGCGGGCTGCAGTCGTGGCTCCGGCGCCGGCGCGCGGCGCGGATCCGTCGCCTCGCGCCGCCCGAGCGCACCGTGCTCGACGTCGGCTGTGGACGCGGCGAGCTCGTGCAGGAG
>VGPB01000230.1 GCA_016875695.1 Chloroflexota bacterium
GACGCGCGCCGCCGCCAGCGACGCACGGCGCGCGACCACGCGTGCCTCGGCCGCGCGCGCGAACGCCGCGCGCACGCGCGCGTCGCTCGTGTCGACGAGCATGCGCGTGCCGCGCTCCGCGTCCTCCACCTCGACCAGCCCGAGGTCCGGCAGCACGCCGTCCAGCGGGTCGGTCAGCGGCAGCGCGATCACGTCGTGCCGCTGCGCCAGCGTGCGCAGCGCCGCCTCGTAGCCCGCGTCGTAGAAGTCCGACAGCAGGAACACCACGGAACGCCGCCGTAGCACGCGCACCAGGTACTCGCACGCCGCGCCGATCGCCGTACCACGCCCCGGCGGCGCGTGCTGCAGCACCTCGCGCACGATGCGCAACGCGTGCCGCTCGCCGCGCGCCGGAGGCACGAACCGCTCGATGCGATCGCTGAACGTGAGCAGCGCCGCGCGGTCGTGGTGCGCCGCCGCCAAGTACGCGAACAGCGCACACAACTCGGCCGCCGCGCCCACGCGTCCCGCCGGCGCCTGCGCCACCAGCTGCGACGCCGACACGTCGAGCGCACACACCACCGTGAGCTCGCGCTCCTCCACGTACTCCTTCACCCACGGCGTGCCCATGCGCGCGGTCACGTTCCAGTCGATGCGCCGCACGTCGTCGCCCGGCATGTACTCACGCGCCTCGGCGAACTCGATGCCCGACCCGTAGAACACGCTGTGATAGTCGCCTGCGAGCGCGGCGTTCGCGGCACGCCGCGTGCGGATCTCGATGCGCCGGATCTGCGCCACCAGCGCCGGGTCGGGCGCCGACGCCAGCGCGGCCATCGCTACGGGATCCCGACGCCCTCGAGCAGCCGCTCGACGATCTGCTCTGCGCTCACCGCCTGCGCCTCCGCCTCGTACGTCGTCACCAGGCGATGGCGCAGCACGTCCGGCGCCAGCAGCTTCACGTCCTCCGGCAACACGTAGTTGCGGCCCTGCAGGAACGCGTACGCCTGCGCGCCCCGCGCCAGGAACACGCCCGCGCGCGGCGACGCACCGTACTCCACCAGCGGCGCGAGCTCGCCGAGCCGGTAGCGCGCCGGGGCGCGCGACGCCTCCAGCAGCCGCACGATGTACTCGCGCAGCCGCGCGTGCACCTCCACCATGCGCACTGCCGCGCACAGCTCCGCGATCTCCTCCGCGCTCGTCACCGCGTCGACTACCGGCGGGTCACCCTCGATCGACCGCGCCAACAACTCGCGCTCCGCCTCGCGCTCCGGATACGTCACGACGACCTTCATCATGAAGCGGTCGAGCTGCGCCTCCGGCAGCGGGTACGTGCCCTCGTGCTCGATCGGGTTCTGCGTCGCGAGCACCAGGAACGGCACGGGCAGGCCGAGGCTGTCCCCGCCGATCGAGACCTGCCGCTCCTGCATCGCCTCCAGCAGCGCCGACTGCGCCTTCGCGGGCGCGCGGTTGATCTCGTCCGCCAGCACGACGTTCACGAACAGCGGACCCCGCCGCACGTGGAACTCACCCTCTCGCGGGCTGAACACCAGCGTCCCCGTGATGTCCGCCGGCAGCAGGTCCGGCGTGAACTGGATGCGCGCGAACGAGCAGCCGATCGCGCTCGCCAGCGTCGAGACCGTGAGCGTCTTCGCCAACCCGGGCACGCCCTCCACCAGCGCATGGTTGCTGGTCAGCAGCGCCACGAGCAGCCGGTCGACCAGCCCCTCCTGGCCCACGATCACCCGCCGCACCTGCTCGCGGATGCGCACGACCACCTCCTGGTGCCGCGCCTGCAGCGGGGGCGCCGCGGCGCCCTCGCCCGCTGCGATCTCGTGAGCCATGTGCCGACCTCGCGCGCCCGAGCCTGCGTCGCCGCCAGTCTAGCGCGCGCTCACTGTCATAAGTGTGCGCGACGTGTGAAATCCACGCGCCACCCGCAGCACGGCCCTCGCGATGCGCTACCCCGTCGCCGCCGCGTACTCGCGCGCTTCGCCGGGCGACGATACGTGCGCCGGGTCTCCCGCGAGCTCGCTGCGCCCGAGCACCCCGAGCAGCGCGCACAGCTCGTCCAACAGCGCATCGCTCACCGCGACCGCCGGCAGCCCCAGCCGCTGCCGCCGCCCGTCGCGCAGCCGCAGCGTCAGCTCCACCGCGCGGTCGCCGGGCGCCGCCGCCAGCCGCTCGATCAGCCGCCGCAGCCGCCGCCGGTCCGCCCCCTCGTCCGCCGTCTCGTCGAGCGTGATGCAGAGCCGCGG
>VGPB01000231.1 GCA_016875695.1 Chloroflexota bacterium
CCCGCGCAGCGCGCACGCCGCACGCCGGCGCGGCGCCCCGCGACGGCTACGCCCCCGCAGCGCGGCTAACAACGCCAGGTCGTCGCTCGTGATGCCCGTGACGCCCCAGCTCAGCAGCTCGCGCGCCCGTGGCGCCGAGTTCACGGTCCACGCCACCACCGTCGGCGCGAACTCGCGCAGCGCGGCCACGCGCCCAGCCGTGAGCAGGCGATGGTCGACGCTAATCGCCGGGCGTACGCTGTCCCCCACCGCGCCGCGTACTGCCTCCAGCGCCGCCACGCGCCCACCGAGTGCCATACCGCGGCCTCGGCGACGTCTGCGAACGGCTCGAGCAGCAGCCACACCTGCGAGCACACCGCGTAGCCGCACCCCGGCGCGCGCGCCGCCAGCAGCTCCCGCACCACCAGCGACAGCCGCACGTCGGCACCCTTGAGGTCCAGCAGTAGCCGCGTCTCCGGCGCGAGCGCCCTGAGGAGCGCCGCGAGCGACGGCGCGCCCAGCGCCAGCGACAGCCGCCACCGCTCGTGCAGCAGCGGTGGCGGCCCCAGCCGCGCCGGGTGCCGCACCGTCACGGCGTCACGCTCAAGCCAGACGTCGGTCTCGGCGTACTCGGCGTGCGCGGCCTCCGCGCGGCGTAGCCACTCCAGGCGGTTGCCTGCGCGGTGCGCGACCGCGATCGTCACGCGCGTGGCGGACGCGTGGCTCGTGCGCTCACGTGCGCGGTGGGGCGGGCGCCTCCAGCAGCAACGCGCGCGTCGCGCGCTGCTGCCACCGCGTCGCGATACGCAGCCCGACCAGCGCCACCGCGACGCCGCCGACGCCGTCCACGATGAAGTGGTTGCCGGTCAGCACGATCGCTACCCACATCCTCGCCGGCATCACCGCCCCGGCGACGCGCAGCGCGCGATACGGCGCGTGCCGCGCCAGCGCGACACCCATCAGCAGGTTCCACCCCAGGTGCAGGCTCGGCACTGCCGCGTACTGGTTCACGAACCCGTGCGGCTGCAACACCTGGTGCGGCGTCGAGAAGAGCGTCACCGTGTCCATGATCGGGATATCCGTGAAGCGCGGCGGCGCGACGGGGAACAGCATGAAGATCGCCAGCCCGATGCCGCCCGATACGAGGATGGCGTTGCGATACAGCGTGTACGCGTCGACCCGGCGCAGCAGCAGTCACAGCCCCACGCCCACGATTACCGGCCAGTGGCACCAGATGTAGATCCAGTTCGCCAGCGTGATCAGCCCCTCGTGGCTCAGCACGAGGTCCTGCAGTCGGCTCTCCCAGAAGATGCCGAGCTCGCGCTCGAAGTGCACGATGGCGCGTGCGTGGCCGTACGCGCGCTCGAAGTCGCCCTCGGTCGCCGCGCGCGCCGCGAAGTACAGCCCCCTCTCCCCCGCTTGCGGTGATCCCGAGCTCGCGCGTCACCGATACCCATGGCCCCGGCCCGCGCAGGATTGCATGCTCGCCCCCCGACGGCGCACGCAGTCGCCATCGTGAACCCGCGTTCACACAGCTTCGATTCAAACCCTCGCCCGGACGGCCACCGCAACCGGCGCGGGGTTATGGCAGCAACGGCGCGGACGCGCCCGCGTACACGAAGCGGTACCACCCGTAGTGCTCCAGCACGCGCGCCACGTACAGCTCTGTCTCCGCGTACTCGATCGCGTCGATGAAGCCGTCGGAGCCCGGGAAGCGCTGCGTAGCCAGTCAGCGCGCGGCCGCCCCCGGTCCCGCGTTGTATGCCGCGAGCGCCGCCGCCAGGTCACCGTCGAACCGCCGCAGCTGGTCCGCGAGATAGCGCGCCCCGAAGCGCAACGAGTTCGCTGGGGCGTACAGCAGCTCTGCGTCCCATTCCACGCTCAGCGCGCTCGCCAGCTGCCAGCCTGTCGGCGGGATCACCTGCGTCAGGCTCAGCGCGTCCGCCGTCGAGCCCGCGCGCGGCTGAAACGCCGACTCCTGGCGCACCAGCGCGAGCAGCAGTAACAGCGGCAACCCCTCGGCGTCCGCCGCAGCTATCACCTCGTGCGTGAACGGCGCCGGATACGCCAGCGCCAGTAGCGGCCCGGGCGCGCGCACGCGCTCTGCCGGCGCCACCACCGATAGCATGCGCGCCGCCGCGTACATCGCGACGTCCGGCGCCCCCAGCTCGGTCGCGATGCCGGCGAGCGCGAGCAGCGCGTGCGGGCGCTCGCGCAGCTCCCCCGCGAGCGCTGCGAGCGTCGCGCG
>VGPB01000232.1 GCA_016875695.1 Chloroflexota bacterium
GTCGTCGCCGCCGCACGCGGCGAGCGCGAGCGGCGCGGCGAGCGCGCCGGTCGCGACGACGAGGAAGCGACGCCTGCTAATCGTCACCCCGTCAAGAATCGAGAGCGCGACCGCCATGGTCAAACGCGGCGAGCACGCCGCATGGCCACCGCGGCGGCGGCCGCGTGGGCGCGCTCGGCGAAGGCGTCGGCGAGCGGGGGCAACGCGGGCTGCTGCCCATAGCGGTGCGCGAGCGCGCGCGCGATCAGCCAGTCGGTGACGGCGGGGTTCTTCGGCAGCAGCGACCCGTGCAGGTACGTCCCGATCGCCGCGTCGCGCAGCGCGCCCTCGGTGCCGTCCTCGCCGTTGTTGCCGAAGCCGAAGCGCACGCGCGCGAACGGCCGCGCGCGCGCGCCGAGGTACGTGCGCCCGCCGTGATTCTCGAAGCCGACGAGCTCACCCAGCGCCGGGTCTTCGGCGACGGCGAGCACGTCGCCGATGCAGCGCGGAGCGCCCGGGGGAGGGGCCACGGTGGTCACGCCGAACAGCCCGATGCCGGGCAACTCCTCCCCCTCGCCCGTGCGGTAGCTATGGCCGAACAGCTGGAAGCCGCCGCAGACGGCGAGGAAGGCGACCCCGGCGTCCGCCCACGCGCGCAGCTGCGCGCCACGGGCAGTGAGGTCCGGCGCGATGCGCTGCTGCTCGCTGTCCTGGCCGCCGCCGATCAGCACGACGTCGGCGTCGGCCGGCAACGCGGCGCCGATGCTCACCGCATTCACGGCGGTGCCGAGCCCGCGTGCGCGGCAGCGCGCCTCGAGCGCGATCAGGTTGCCGCGGTCCGCGTAGACCGACATCACGTCCGGGTACAGCGTGACGATGCGCAGCTCGAGCCCGCTCACGGCCGCTCCTCCCAGTACGCGCGCGCGTGCGCGCGGTGCGCAAGCTCTGCGCGCACGCTGAGCATCGCCGTGTAGGTGGCGACGATGTCGAGGCGGCCGCCCTCGGGCGTGCGCGCGAGCGCTTCGTCGAGCGCGCCGACCGTCGCGCCGACGACGGCCGTGGGCTCGAGGCCGGCGAGCGCGCAGCGCAACGCCATGTCATCCGCGCGCGTACCGCCAATGACAAGCGCGCCGACGCGCCCGCGCAGACGCTCCACGTCGGCATCGTAGATCCACGATACGTCGCGGCCGTCCTGGATGTCGTCGTTGAGCAGCAGCAGCAGCGTCACGGGCTCGGCGGTGGCGGCCAGCGTGCGCACGACCTCGTTGAGCCCGGTCGGGTTCTTGGCGAGCAGCAGGCGCGCGCTGCAGCGGGGGAGCGTGAAGCGCTCCTGGCGGCCGAAGGCGGGCCCTGCCTCGTCGAGCGCGCGCCCCACCGCTTCAAGCGGAAGCCCGAGCGCGAGCGCGCCGGCGGCGGCGGCGAGCGCGTCGTACACGGAGTAGAGGCCGGCGAGCGGGCTCTGAACGTGCACCACCCGGCCCTGCACGTGCAGCTCGAAGCGCGTGTGCTCCGCGTCGAGCTCGACGCGGCGCGCGCAAACGTCGAGCGCCGGACGCGCGCGGCCGCAGCCCGGGCAGCGCCAGCGCCCGACGTGGCCCATGTAGATCGCGTCGTACGCGAAGGCGACGCCGCAACTGCAGAAGCGCACGTCCTTAGCGTGCTCCGCGCCCGGCAGCGCGACCGCGGCGTCGTCCACACCGAAGGCGAGCACGCGCTCGGGCGCGACCGCGGCGAGCTGCGCGACTGCGGGATCGTCGGCGTTGAGCACGAGCGTGAGCGGGCTCGCGTGCGCGGCGAGCGCGCGCCGCCAGCCCTCGGCGACGGAGTCGACCTCGCCATAGCGATCGAGCTGGTCGCGGAAGAGGTTGAGGAACACGGCGACGCGCGGGCCCATGCGCGGAAGCAGCACGGGCCAGGCCGCCTCGTCGACCTCAAGCAGGCCGACGCGGTCAGCGGGACGCGCGAGCCGGCCGCGGCCATCGGTGGCGTCGATGCAGGCGCTGACGAGGCCGCGTTCGAGGTTGGAGCCGGAGCGGTTGGTGAGCGGGCGCAGGCCTCCGACGCGCGCGATCGCGGCAAGCAGGTGCGTGGTGGTGGTCTTGCCGTTAGTGCCGGTGACGCTAAGCACGCCGTGCCCGAGCTGCGCGAGCACGCTCTCCAGAAGGTCGGGCGCGATGGCCGAGGCGACGAGGCCGGGGAGCGCGGTGCCACCGCCGCGCCCAAGGCCGCGCGCGGCG
>VGPB01000233.1 GCA_016875695.1 Chloroflexota bacterium
CGTCGCCCGGCGTCGAGGCGTCGAGGTCGCGCACGGCGCGGTCCGCGACCAGGTCGCGGACCGCGCCGCCGACGAGGTACAGCGGCAGAGCGGCGGCGTCGGTGGCCGCGATTGCGGCGGCGAGCAGCGCGGCCGAGTCGACGTCGAGGCACGCCTCGAGCGCCTGAACAGTATGGTGCGTACGCTGATTCGCGATTCTTGACACCCCGTGGCAGCCTCCGTACGATCCGGCCGTCGCGGGGGCAGAGTGGCGGCAGCGACGGCCCGGGCGGACCATCGTACGGCGAGCGCCGCGCGATGCGGACGCGGGTCGCGAGAGGCAAGGCCGTGACTCCGACAGCCCCGCAGCCCTCGGTACCGCCGCGCGGCGGCGGGTCTACTGGCGATCCCGGCGAGGGGGCGCGCGGCGCGCTGGAGGCGCGGCTCGGCGTCCGTTTCCGGGACGCACGGCTGCTGCGCACAGCCCTCACCCACCCGTCTTATGCCAACGAGCACCCCGCCGAGGTCTCGGAGACCAACGAGCGGCTGGAGTTCCTCGGCGACGCGGCGCTCGGGCTGATCGTCGCGGAGACGCTGTACGGCGACTACCCGGAGCTCGAGGAGGGGCGGCTCACGGAGTGGCGCGCCCAGCTTGTGTGCGGGCCGACGCTGGCGCGGGTGGCGACGCGGCTCGGCCTGGGCGAGGCGCTGCTGCTGGGGCGCGGCGAGGACAGCACGGGCGGGCGGCTGCGCGAGGGCAACCTCGAGCGCGCGTTCGAGGCGCTGGTCGGCGCGGTGCTGCTCGACCAGGGGCTGGACGGCGTGCGCGCGTTCGCGCGCAGGGCGCTCGCGGAGGAGTTCGCGGCGCTCGACTCTGATCCGGCGTTGCTCAACCCGAAGGGCGCGCTGCAGCAGCTGGTGCAGGGCGTGCTCGGGCGGCCGCAGTACGTGACCACCCACGAGGAGGGCCCGGAGCACGCGCGCCGCTTCACGATCGAGGTGCGCGTGGACGGCGAGACGGTGGGCAGCGGCGCGGGCCCGAGCAAGCAGGTCGCCGAGAAGGAGGCCGCGCGGCGCGCGCTCGTCCTGCTGCGCGCGCGGCTGCCGCTCGCCGCGGGCGACGCGCCCGCGCAGGCGACGGGATAGCCGCGTGTACCTGCACCGCGTCGAGGTGCACGGGTTCAAGTCGTTCGCGGACCGCCAGCGCTTCGAGTTCGTGCCGGGCATGACCGCCGTCGTCGGGCCGAACGGCTCTGGCAAGTCGAACGTGTCGGACGCGATCCGCTGGGCGCTGGGCGAGCAGTCCGGGCGCGCGATCCGCGCGCGCAAGACGGAGGACGTGATCTTCGCGGGCTCCGAGCGGCGCCGCGCGCTCGGCCTCGCCGAGGTCACGCTGGTGCTCGACAACAGCGAGCGCTGGATGCCGGTGGACTTCGCGGAGGTGGCGGTGACGCGGCGCGCGTACCGCTCCGGCGAGAGCGAGTACCTGATCAACGGCGCGAAGGTGCGGCTGTTGGACGTGCAGGAGCTGTTCCGCAAGGCGCAGGTCGGTCAGAACTCGTACGCGATGATGTCGCAGGGGCTCGTCGACGAGGTGCTGGCGCTGCGCCCGCACGAGCGCCGTGAGCTGATCGAAGAGGCGGCGGACGTGCACCGCCACCGCCTGGAGCTGACGCGCGCGGAGCGGCAGCTCACAGAGACGCGTGACAACCTAGGTCACGTGCGCATCCTGATCCGCGAGGTCGAGCCGCGGCTGCGCCAGCTCGAGCGGCAGTCCGCGCGCGCGGAGCGCTATCGCACGCTCGCCGCGGAGCTGCTGGGCGTGCTGCAGGTGTACTACGAGCACGAGCTGCGCGGCGCCGACGACGCGCTGACGGCGGCGCGCGCGCGCCACGACCAGCACGCGCGCGCGTTCTCGGCCGTCGAGCAGGAGCTCGCGAGCCTCGCGGGCCGGCTGGAGACGGCGGACCGCACGGCGGCGGAGCGGCGCGCGCGCCTGGAGCAGCTGCAGGCCGACGAGCGCGCGCGCACGGAGGAGCAGTTGCGCCTGCAGCAGCAGGTCGCGCTCGCGGAGCAACGTGCGGAGCTGCTCGCCGAGCGCCAGGGCGAGGTCGAGGCGGAGATCGCGACTACGCCGGAGGTGGCCGCCGACGCGAGCGACGCGCCGGAAGCGCGCCTGGCGGCGCTCGACGCGGACGCCGCGGCGGCC
>VGPB01000234.1 GCA_016875695.1 Chloroflexota bacterium
GCCCAGCGCCGCGCGGCGGTCGCCGTCGCGCGCGAGCAGCGTGAGCGCGTCCGCAAGCGCGTGCGGGTCGCGCGGCGGCACGAGCAGCCCCTCGACGCCTTCGGTGAGCACGGAGGCGTAGCCGTCAATGTTGGACGCGACGATGGGCAGGCCTGCGGCCATCGCCTCGAGCAGCACGTAGCCCTGCGACTCGTGGCCCGTGGCGGGCGAGCAGAAGATGTGCGCCGAGCAATGGTAGCGCGGCAACTCGCCGTCGCTGACGCTGGGGGCGAACAGCACGTTGCGGCGCCCGGCGCGCTCCACGGAGTCGCGGTAGAGGCGCCAGCGCCGCGAGTCCGGGCCGACGATCACGAGCCGCGTGTTGCCCATGCGCGCGTTGACCATGCGGAAGGCGCGCAGCAGGTAGGGCAAGCCTTTGCGCTTCTCGGCGCGGCCGACGTAGAGGATGTTGACCATGCCGTCGTCGAGCTCCGGCAACGGCTCGCTATGCGCGTCGTCCCAGCGCTCGAGATCGATGCCGTTGGGGATGATGTTGTAGAAGCCGGGGAAGTAGCGGCTCACGTAGTGCGCGGCGGGCGCGGAGACCGCGACCTTACCGTCGATCTCGCGGAACCAGCGCTTGAGCAGCAGCCGGCCGTACGAGTAGAGGCGGTTGCCGCCGTCCTTGCGCGCGTGGAACGTGCCGACGTTGACGACGTCCGGGTTAACCGCGCGCGAGTTGCGCAGCACCTGGATCGGCAGCGTAGGCATGAGCGGCTCGTGCACGTGCACGACGTCGAAGCGCTCGTGCTCGAGCACGCGGCGCACGTGGCGGCCGATCATCGGATCAAGCGAGATGCGCGCCCGGGAGCCGGAGGCGGGGACGGGGAGCACCGACACGGCCCGCCCCGTGACGATCACCCGTCGGTCATCGACGGCGCCGCCCGCGGGCGCGAGGATGCGCGTGCGGTGCCCGGCGGCCTCGAGGTGGTGCGCGAGCTGATCGATGTGGCGGTTCACTCCGCCCGGCGTGAGCCAGTCGTAGGGCGAAACGAGCGCGATCTTCACGGCTGCGACCGAGCGCCGCGCCGCCCGCGGGCGCGGGCGCCGAGGCGACCCAGCGGCGGGCCGAGCACCTTGCGCGGCGTCACCGCGAGTCCGCGCACCTGCTGCGCGGTGAGGCGGCGCGCACCGATCGCACGGAGCGACACGCGGTGTGCGAACACCGCCTGCGTGGCACGCGACTCGATGGCGTCGCGCAGCGCGGCGGCGGTGCGGCCGACGAACAGCGTGCGCGAGGCGCCGACCTCTTCCAGGAAGTGCGCGTCGCTGCCCCCGGTCTCGGCGAGGTGGTAGCGCTCGCGGTTGGCGCGGCGCGCGCGGGCCCCCGTGACGCGCCCGGCGAGCGTCTGGTTCGCGAGCTCAATGGCGTCGGGCCATGTCTCCGCGTCGGGGGACGCGAGCAGCCGCTCGAGCGCGCGCCGGCCGACGGAGCGAGTGAGGTAGGAGAACGGGTGCGGGATGATCACGAGCCCGCCAGCGCCATGCACGGCGGCAATGCTCTCGGCGAGCGGCCGGAAGGGCCGCAGCGGCTGGTCCACCCACAGCGCGAGAATATGCCCGGCGCGCGTGGTGAGCTCGATGCCGGGGACGAACTCGAACGGGTAGACGCGGCGGGCGTGGAGCTCGCGCGCGAGCAAGGCGCCGCGGATGTCGTCGTGGTCGGTGACGGCGATCACGTCGAGGTCGGTGCGCAGCTCGACGTGGTCGAGGAGCGCGCGGGCGTCGGCGGTGCCGTCGCCATGCGCGGTGTGCAGCTGCAGATCAGCGGCGCCGAAGCGTTGCAGCGTGGCGGGCGCATCGCTCGCGGCCGGCGGCGGGGCGGCGTGCTGAGGCATCGCCCTTCATTATACGGGGTCGCCGGTGGCACTCAGCGCGCGAGGCCGGACCACACGGGTTTCAGCGCGAACCACTGATCGGGCGCGCGCGCAATGCCGCACTCCAGCGCGGCGGCGGCAGCGCGGTGTGCCGTGGCGAGGTCCGCGGCGCGATCGGCGGTGCGTGAGAGCGCGAGCGGCGGGTCGATCACGATGCGAAAGCCGCCGTCGTCGCGCAGCACGAAGGCAGGCACCAGGGCGGCGCCGGTGCGCAGCGCGAGCTCGGCGGCGCCGGCGGGCAGCGGCGCGCGCTCGCCGAAGAAGGC
>VGPB01000235.1 GCA_016875695.1 Chloroflexota bacterium
GGCGCAACGAGTACACCCGCATCCGCCCACACAGCTCGCTCGGCTACCGGTCCCCGGCATTCGAGGTCGTGGCAGGAGCACCACTGCTCCGGGACGAAACTCTAACTCTGCAGATGGCATGAATACCGGGGGCAGGTCAGCTCTACGCGGCGCTCGCGAGCGCCAGCAGCGGCCTAGTGAGCGCCGAGATGGCGTAGCCGCCGGCGACGAGCGGCAGGCGGGGCGGGAGCGCGTCGGAGAGGCGGCCGGCGGCGAGGCGCGTGAACGCGGCGGTTTTCTCGGCGACGCCCTCGATCGCGCCGACCGTGGCGACGGAGGCGCCAAGCGTGCCGGTGAGGAACATCGGCAGCAGCGTGAGCACCATGTCGGAGGAGACGTCGTTGAGCAGGGAGGCGAGGCCGAGCAGCAGGACGGCGCGCGCGCTCGGTCCGAGGGCGTCGCGGACGGCGCCGCACACGGTGCGCGGGCTGCGGCGGGATGCGGCGGGCGGCTCGGGCGGCACGGCTCAGCGCGCGCGGATGCGCGCAGGCGGCTGGTAGACTGCGCGCGGCGGGTAGTTGGGTGCGCGGTGAGCTGGGTCGATCTCGTCATCGCGGGGATGATTGCGGCGCCGGTCATCCAGGCGTTTCGCCAGGGGCTGGTCCAACAGGTCGTCTCGTTTCTCGGCGTGGTGGTCGGGGTGATCGCCGCGGGGCAACTGTACGGCGATCTGTCGCGCAACCTGGACTTCCTCGGGGGCGGGGAGTCGGTGCGCAACTTGGGCGGGTTCGTCGCCATCTTCGCGGGTGTGTCGGTGCTGGGCCAGCTGCTGGCGACGACGGTGCGCGCGGCGGCGGCCGTGTTGATGCTCGGCTGGGGGGACCGCCTGGGAGGCGCGGCGCTCGGGCTACTGCAGGGGCTGATCATCGTGCAGCTGCTGCTGATCGGGGCGACGACGTTCAGGCCGTCGGCGCAGCTGCAGCGGGGGATCGAGGACTCACGCATCGCGCCGCTGTTCCTGGAGCGCGCGCCGGTGCTGGAGCGGGTGCTGCCGGGCGAGTTCCGCCGCGCGCTCGACGCGTTCCATGGGGTGCTGCCGCCGGGCGTGGGCGGGGAGAGCAGCAAAGCCGCGGCCGAGGGGGAATAGCCGGCCGGCCCACGGCGTGATCCGCATCGGCTAGACTGGGCCGGCGCCCGGGTGCGGAGCGGGGGTCCGGTTGACGATCGAGCGGCGTGCGCTGGTGCTGAACCAGAACTACGAGCCGCTCAACGTGTGCCCGGCCCGGCGTGCCTTCGTGCTGGTGCACCACGGCAAGGCGGAAGTGGTCCACGAGTGCGTGGAGAGCATTTGCGGCGTGGGGACGAGCTACGCGCTGCCGTCGGTGATCCGGCTGCGCCAGGCGATCCGGCGGCCGCGGCCGCGGGTGCGGCTGACGCGCAAGGAAGTGTTCGCGCGCGACGGGCAGCGCTGCCAGTACTGCGGCGGCCACGGTGTGGAGATGACGCTGGACCACGTGCTGCCGCGGCACCGCGGGGGGACGCACGACTGGGAGAACCTGGTCGCCGCCTGCCGCGCCTGCAACCACCGCAAGGGTGGGCGCACGCCCGGGGAGGCGCACATGCGGCTGCTGCGCGAACCGAGGCGGCCCACGGCGACGCCGGCGGCGCTGTTCGGGTCGTACCTAGAGCGGTACGACGAGTGGCGGCCGTTCGTGGTGGGCTGGCTGGACCGCGGGTCGCGGGCGGCGTTTGCGGCGGTCTGAGGCGACGAGTCGGGGCGCAAAGGCGGCGGGGTGGGGCGCTCCCCGACGCGCGATCCACCGCCGGCGGGTCAAGCTCGGCGGCATGCAGGTCACGCCCGCGGGTGCGCCGTCCGGGCACGTCGAGCCGAACGTCGCGGCCGCGGGCGCGGCGGAGCGCACGTTCGGGGCGGCGCTCGACGAGCAGGCGCGCCGGGGTGCGGCGCGCGAGCTGATGGCGGCGCTGCCGCCCATGCTGGCGCAGGCGGTGCAGCAGAGCGCGCCGGGCACGTCGCCGGCCGATCCCTCGCTACAGTCCGTCGGTGCGCTGCTGGAGGGCATTCGCAACGGCGAGTGGACGCCGAGCGCGGAGCAGCGGGCGGCGCGCGGTTCGGTGATCGGCGCGACGGCGCAGGCGGCGGACGTCTTCGCGAGCGCCGAG
>VGPB01000236.1 GCA_016875695.1 Chloroflexota bacterium
GCGGCTCGAGGCGGAGCGAGCGCCGTGAGCGGCGCGCGGGTGGTGCGCATCGCGCCCTCGATCCTCACGGCGGACTTCGGGCGGCTCGCGGAGCAGGTGCGGGCGGCGGCGGCGGGCGGCGCGGACCTGTTCCACCTCGACGTGATGGACGGACACTTCGTGCCGCAGCTGAGCTTCGGCGTGGAGGTGGTGGCCGCGGTGCGCGCGGCGACAAGCCTGCCGCTGGAGGTGCACATGATGGTGGCGCAGCCGGAGGCGCACTTCGCGAGCTTCGCCGCCGCGGGCACGCAGACGCTGCTGTTCCACATCGAGGCGGCTCCCGACGCCGCGAGCGCGCTTGCAGCCGCGCACGCGACGGGGTGCCGCGCGGGGCTCGCGGTGAGCCCGGACACGCCCGTCGAGCGGCTCGCGCCGCTGCTCGGGGCGCTCGACCAGGTGGTGGTGATGCTCGTGCACCCGGGGCGGGGCGGGCAGCGGATGCTCGACGCGCACCTCGACAAGGTGCCGCAGTTGCGCGCGCTGCTCGCGGCGGCGGGACGTGACGTGCCGATCGAGCTGGACGGCGGGGTGAAGGCGGAGAACGCGGCGCGCTGCGCCGCAGCGGGCGCCGACATCCTGGTCGCGGGCTCGGCGGTGTACAACGACCGCGTGTCGCCCGAGGCGGCGCTCGGCGAGCTGCGCGCGGCGCTCGACGCCCGCGACTGAGGTGGCGCGCGCGCCGACTGCCGCGGCGCTCGCGGACGAGCTCGAGCGGCGGCTGCGTGCGCACGCGGACCCTGCGCGCGCGCGCCGAGGCACGTTACCTGAAAAGCGAGCTAGCGTTCCTGGGCACGGGCGTGCCGACGGCACGCGCCGTCGCGCGCAGCTTCACGCGCAAGCACACGCTGTCGCGGCCGCGGCTGCTCCCGCTGGTGCGCGCGCTCTGGGGCGAGCCGCGGTCGCGGTCGCTGCACGAGCGGCGCGTGGTGGCACGCACCAGCGCGCGCTGCTCCCCCCAGCCGACCTGACGCTGGTAGAGCGGCTGATCCGCGACTCGGGCAGCTGGGCGTACGTCGATGCGCTGGCGACGGGCGTGACGGCCCCGCTCGTCGAGCGCGCGGCGGCGCTCGCGGGCGAGCTCGATCGCTGGGCGGGCGACGGCGAATTCTGGGTGCGGCGCGCGGCGCTGCTAGCGCTGCTGCCGCCGCTGCGCGCCAGCGGCGGCGACTTCGCGCGATTCGCCCGCTACACCGACGCGATGCTCGACGAGCGCGAGTTCTTCGTGCGCAAGGCGATCGGCTGGGTGCTGCGCGAGACGGCGAAGCGGCGGCCGGGGCTAGTGTACAAGTGGCTCGCGCCGCGCGCGGCTCGCGCCTCGGGCGTCACGCTGCGCGAGGCGGTGCGCTACCTCGACGCGGGGCAGCGGCAGGCGCTACTGGCGGCTCGGGCAGGCAGGGGCGCGGCCGGGCCGGGTTGCTAGGCGCCGAGCAGCTTCATCTGCGTGCGCAGGCAGCGCGTGCAGATATTGACGCGGCGCCAGAGGCCACCGATGAGCATGCGGCGGCTCTGCACGTTGGGGCGGAACTGGCGGTTGGTGCGCGGCGCCTTGCGCTCCCAGCGCCCGGAGTGCTGGTGGCGGATGTTGCGGCCGAAGGCCACCTGCTTCTCGCAGAAATCGCACCTGCCAGCAGCCATCGCCGCCTCCGCCACACGCGCTCGAACCGCACGGTCGAGGCGCCAAGCTAGCGCCTCGGGAGCGTTCAGCCTAGCATCGCGTGCAGCGCGCCGTCCATTCGAGGGGTCGCCATGGCCGCGCCTACCGCGCCTGCCGCACTGAGCCCGGCCGCGCTCGGGGAGGCGTTTCGCGCCGCCGAGCGCTGGCTGGACGCAAACCGCGAGCGCCTGAACGCGATCAACGTGTACCCCGTGCCGGACGGCGACACCGGGACGAACATGCTGCTGACGCTACGCGCAGCGCTCGAGGCGGCCGAGCGCCCTCCCGCGACCGACAGCGCGGCGTGGCTGCGACAGCTGGCGCGCGGGGCGCTGCTGGGGGCGCGCGGCAACAGCGGCGTGATCCTCTCGCAGTGGCTGCGGGGGCTGAGCGAGGCGCTGCCAGAGGGCACGGCGGCGGTCGCGGCGCCGGCGCTCGCCGCGGCGCTGGAGCAGGCGGCGTGG
>VGPB01000237.1 GCA_016875695.1 Chloroflexota bacterium
CGCGGGTCGCCGTGCAGACGCTCTTCATCGAGCCGGGCAGTCCATGGGAGAACGGCTACATCGAGTCCTTCAACGGCAAGCTGCGTGACGAATGCCTCAACCTCGAGCGCTTCCGAGGCGCAGGTGCTCATCGAGCGCTGGCGCCTGGAGTACAACCACCGGCGCCCGCACAGCTCGCTCGGGTACCGGCCACCAGCACCCGAGGCCATCGAACCGAACCGGCTGGAGATCGCCGCCAGACTCACTCATCAGGTGCTATGAAACGCAGGGAAAGGTCACCCGGGCGAAGCCGCGCAGAGCGGCGGCGCGTAGCAGCGCGCGACGTAGTGCACGTGCACGCTGCATGATGAGCGGCGTGCAGCACCCCACACCTCCACCCGATCCCGGTCGGCTGGCCGCCGGCGCACCGCCGGGCATCGAGGTGCGCGCGCACGTGCCGCTCGCGCGCCACACCTATCTGCGCATCGGCGGGCCCGCGCGGTACTTCGCCGAACCGCACACGCTCGACGACGTCGCGCGGCTGATCGCGTGGGCGCGCGCGCTGCCCGTCGCCGTGCGCGTGCTCGGCGGCGGCTCCAATATCCTCGTCGCCGACGAAGGCGTCGATGCGCTCGTGATCACTCTGCGCCGCGCCTGCGGCGCCACGCGCTTCGATGGCACGCGCGTCACCGCTGGCGCCGCCGTGATGCTGCCGGCGCTCGCGCGAGCCGCCGCCGCCGAAGGACTGAGCGGACTCGAGTTCGCGATCGGCATCCCGGGCTCGCTCGGCGGCGCGTTGCAGACCAACGCCGGCATCGGCGACGGCCGCAGCATCGGTCCGCTCCTCGACAGCGTGGAGGTGCTCGGCACGCGTGGCACGCGCACGCTGCCGCGCGCCGAGCTCCGCTTCGGCTACCGCGAGAGCAGTCTGCGCGGCGCCGGCGTCATGGTGATCGCTGCGACGCTGCAGCTCGGCACGCGACCGCGCGTAGCCATCGAGGCTGAGATGCGCCGCCTGCTCGCCGCGCGCGGCGCCTCGCAGCCGACCGCGCAGCCCAACGCCGGCTCCGTGTTCCGCAACCCGCCCGGCGACCACGCGGGACGGCTCATCGAGGCCGCCGGCTGCAAGGGCCTCACCGTCGGGGCCGCGCGCGTGAGCGAGCTCCACGCCAACTTCATCGTGCACGACGGCCACGCGACCGCGCGCGACGTCGCCGCGCTGATGCACCTGGTGCATCAGCGCGTGCTCGCGCACGCCGGCGTCGCGCTCGTGCCGGAGGTCGAGTGGTGGGGGCCCGCGCCGGCGCCGCCGGCCTTTCCCGCGCCGCCGGCGCCGCAGGACGACTGAGCCGCTTAGCCGGAGC
This sequence comes from Chloroflexota bacterium, assembly GCA_016875695.1. GTDB lineage: Bacteria > Chloroflexota > Dehalococcoidia > UBA2979 > UBA2979 > SHYP01. The sequence goes on from VGPB01000237.1 coordinate 1,344, forward strand.
GCTCGCCGCGTTCGCTGGGCCCGCCGTCCGGCCCGCCGCCTGACTCATCTCTACCGCCGCGCCTGCGGTCGAAGCGATAGCCCTCGCCGCGTGCTGTCTGGAGCGCCCACTCGGCGCCGCCGAGCCTCGCGCGTAAGCACGACATAACTACGCGCAGACGCTGTGCATCGGCGTCGGGATCGTCGGGCCAAGCCGCCGCGATCAGCTCGGCGGCCGGCACCACGCTACTCGCCGCGCCGATCCGCCGCTCGAGCAGCCGCCAGTCCGCCGCGCTGAGTTGTACGAGCGCGCCGTCGACGCGCGCCACGCGGTGGCGCACGTCGAGCTGTAGGCCCTCCGCCGTCGCCGTTGCTACGCTGGTACTGCGCCGCACGCGTCGCAGCACCACGCTCACACGGGCGGGCAGCTCCTGCGAGTCGAAGGGCTTGGTGACACAGTCGTCCGCTCCCAGCAGCAGCCCGCGCAGCCGCTCCGGGTCGTGTTGGTCGGCGGCCAGCAGGATCGCCGGCACGTCGACCTGCGCGTGCAGCGCCAGCATGAAGCGCACCCCGGCCCCCTCCGGCAGCTGCGTCGCCACGGCGGCGAGATCGGGGTGCACCTTCCGCACGATGTCGAGCGCCGACGTGCCGTCCGGCGCGTGCAGCGCGCGGTAGCCGTGCCGCTCCAGCTCGCCGCGCAGCAGGCGCGCGTACGCCGGGTCGGGCTCCACCACCAGCACACGCGTCTCGACGGCCATCGATCGCCGCGCCCCCGGGGCGCGCTCCTTGCCGTAGGTGTCGGCAGCGCGCCCCGCGCCGCGCAGGGTCGCCCGA
>VGPB01000238.1 GCA_016875695.1 Chloroflexota bacterium
CCCGCGCGCGTGGCGAGCGTCGTCGACTGGCTCGGCACGACCGGCGCGGTCGCGCCGGACCACCGGGGCGCGAGCGGCGCCGTCCCGCCGTGGCCCGACCGCGCGACCGGCTTCTGGATCCGCCTCACCAGCAAGCGCGTCGCCTCGTTCTTCGCGGACTGGGAGCGCCGCCCGCTCGGCGTGACGTACCTCGGCAACGAGCGCGCGCGGCGGCTTCTCGGGCCGGCCGCACGCATGCTGCCCAAGGTGCGGGTGATGGCGAGCGGCGTCGACTTCCTCGCGGTCTCGGCCGCCTGGCAGGCCGAGGCGTCGGGCCTGACGGTCGAGGAGATCGCGGCGCTCCGCGCCGCGACGACTCGCTTCGTGCGCCTGCCGTCGGGCTGGGCGCGGAGGCCCGAAGACCAGCCCGACCACGTCGAGCGCGCCCTCGCCGACCTCGGCGTCGAGGTCGGCGGCGGCGAGCAGCGCTTGACGCTCTGGCAGCTCGCCGGCGCGCAGACGACCAGCCTCGACGCGCTCGCGGGCATCGGCGCCGACGTGGAGTCGATCCGCGCCGTGCGCGAGCTGCGCGAGCGCGTCGCGGCGTTCGCCGGTCTGCCACACGTGCTGCCACCGCGCACCCTGAAGGCGAAGCTGCGTCCGTACCAGCGCCGCGGGCTCGACTTCCTGGCGTTCGCGGGCGAGCTCGGCGGCGGCGCGATCCTGGCCGACGACATGGGCCTCGGCAAGACCGTGCAGACGCTCGCCTGGCTCGAGCACCTGCGCCGCCGCGATCCCGACGGCGGGCCGTCGCTGGTCGTCTGCCCCGCGTCGGTCGTCCACAACTGGCAGCGCGAGGCCGCACGCTTCGTACCCGCGCTGCGCGTCGCAGTGCTGGGGCGGGGCAGCGAGCGCCACGCGCTGCGCGCCGATCTCGGTCGCCACGACCTCGTCGTCACCAACTACGCCTTGCTGCGCCGCGACGCCGACGCCTGGCGCGAGACGAAGCTGCGCGCGCTGATCCTCGACGAGGCGCAGAACGTCAAGAATCCCGACGCCGCGGTGACGCACGCCGCGCGCGGGCTCGATGCCCGCTACCGCCTGGCCCTCACCGGCACGCCGCTCGAGAATCGCCCGCTCGACCTGTTCAGCATCACGAACGCGGTCTGCCCGGGCTACCTCGGGACACGCCCGCAGTTCATCGCGCACTACGACCACCCCGACCTGCCGCCCGCCCGCCGCGTGCTGCTCGCGGCGAAGCTGCGGCCGATCCTGCTGCGCCGCCTGAAACGCGATGTCGCGAGCGACCTGCCGGAGCGCATCGAGGAGCAGCGCGACTGCGAGCTCACCGCGGGGCAGCGCCGCCTCTACCTCGCCGAGCTGGCGCGGAGCCGCGATCTCGTCGCGCGCCTCGGGGGCGAACCCGACGGGCTGAAGAAGAATCGCATCGTGATCCTGGCGGCCCTCACGCGCCTGCGCCAGATCTGCTGCCACCCGGCGCTGGTCGGCGGCAAGCCGGAGCTCGGCGCCGGCAAGATCGAGGCGCTGTTCGAGCTGCTCGAGCCGCTCGTCGCCGAGGGCCACAAGGTGCTGGTGTTCTCGCAGTTCGTCGCGATGCTGCGCATCCTCGGAGCCGAGCTCGCCGCACGCGGAATGGCGCACCACGTGCTCACCGGCGAGACGGTGAACCGGGAGCTCGTCCTGCAGCGCTTCGCCGACGATCCGCGGCCAGCGGTCTTTCTGCTGTCGCTCAAGGCCGGCGGTACCGGGCTCAACCTGACGGCCGCGAGCTACGTCGTGCTGTTCGACCCGTGGTGGAACCCCGCGGTCGAGGCGCAGGCGATCGATCGCAGCCACCGTATCGGGCAGGACCGCAGCGTGATCGCCTATCGCCTCATCGCCCGCGGCACCATCGAGGAGAAGATCGCCGAGCTGCAGCAGCGCAAGGCGTCGCTGGTGCGCGAGCTGCTCGGCGACGGTGGCGCCGCGCGCGCGCTCAGCCGCGCCGACCTCGAGTTCCTGCTCACGCCGGTCGAGCCGGATTGACGTCCGTCCCGGCTCTGCCGGGCACGAAGGAGGCAACGGACCCGGCCGCTCGTGCGACCGGCGTGCACGGCGTACGCCGGCCCTGATACGATCGCGCACCATGCGTGGCCGGGCGATGTCC
>VGPB01000239.1 GCA_016875695.1 Chloroflexota bacterium
CATGTTGGCCTGACGCTCAGCGTCGCCTCGCACGGGGCACCTCCAGGCTGTGCCCACGCCAGCCCCATCCTACGCGCCGACCGACCTCCGACAACTCCCTCGCCAGCCGTTTCTCAGCACCCTGCTAATGACGTTGGCCCGTGCCCGTCACGGCGAGCGACCGTGGACTGCGTGCAGGACGCCCGCGATACTGCGCCGCGACGCGAGGCATGCGAGCACGAACGGGGTGGACGCGTGGCAGAAAGCGAGCTCTTCGACGGCGGATTGCTGGCATGCGGCGGCAGTACGACCACCGGCACCTTGGCCGCCGACCGCCGCCCCTTCGCCCTTGCGGGCGAGCGCGCCGTGTGGGGCCGCGACCGCCCGGTGCTGCTCGACCACGTGCGCCTCGAACTTGCCTTCGACATCCCGCGCCGCGAGCTGCGCGGCGTCGCCACCACCACCTTCCACCCACGCGTCGACGGGCTGCGCGAGGTCGTGTTCGACGCCGTCGAGCTCGAGATCGAAGCGGTGGAGGACGAGGCGGGCCGCGCGCTCCCGCACACCCCCGGCGACGGCCGCCTGCGCATCGACCTCGGCACGCCGCGCCCTGCGGCCGAGGCGATCACCACCGTCGTGCGCTACCGCTGCCGGCCGCGCCGCGGCCTCTACTTCAACCAGCCCGACCCCGGCTACCCGGACCGCCCCGCGCAGATCTGGACGCAGGGCCAGGCCGAGGACAGCGCGCACTACTTCCCCTGCATCGACTACCCCGGTGAGAAGTGCACGACTGAGATGATCGCGACGGTACCCGAGGGCTGGTTCGCGCTCTCCAACGGCAGACTCGAATCCACGACCCCCGCACGCAGCGGCATCACGTTCCACTGGCGCCAGGATGTGCCGCACCCCGCCTACCTCGTCACGCTCGTCGCCGGCGCCCTCGACACCGTCGAAGCCGACGCCGCTGGCGTCCCCGTGCAGTACTACGGCCCGCCCGGCTCCGCCGCCGACCTCCGCCGCGCCTTCGGCCGTACGCCCGACATGATCGAGTTCTTCGCCTCGAAGATCGGCGTGCCCTACCCGTACGCCAAGTACGCGACCGTCGCCGTCGCCGACTTCATCTTCGGCGGCATGGAGAACACGTCCGCCACCACGATGACCGACACGCTGCTCCACGACGAGCGCGCGCACGAGGACATGCGGCCCACCGCCGACTCCATCACAGCGCACGAGCTCGCGCACCAGTGGTTCGGCGACCTGCTCACGTGTCGCGAATGGTCGCACAGCTGGCTGCACGAGTCGTTCGCGACGTACTTCGACGCGCTGTTCGCGGAGCACCAGCATGGCTGGGACGACTTTCGCTACAAGCTGCAGCAGAACGCGCAGCTGTACATGCAGGAGGACGCGAACAGCTACCGCCGCCCGCTGGTGCAGCAGGTCTTCACCGAGCCGATCGACATCTTCGACCGTCACCTGTACGAGCGCGGCTCGCTCGTGCTCGACATGCTGCGCACCGAGCTCGGCGACGAGCACTGGTGGCGCGCGATGGGCCACTACGTCCGCACGCACGCGCGCTCGGACGTGCTCACCTTCGACCTACAGCGCGCCATCGAGGACGCCACCGGCCGCAACCTCGACTGGTTCTTCGACCAGTGGGTCTGGAAGGGCGGCCACCCGGAGTTCAAAGCCGCATACCGCTGGGACGCGAAGCGCTACAGCGCGACCGTCACGCTCGAGCAGACGCAGCAGGCCGACGGCGTGCTCACCTCCGTCTACCGCGTGCCGCTCACCATCGCGTTCGACTCAGGCGGCGTGCTGCAGCAGTTCGACGTCGAGGTGACCGAGGCGCGGCACAGCTTCGTATTCGCGTTGCCCGCCGAGCCGCGCTTCATCGCGATCGACCCCGGCGCGCGCGTGCTCAAGACGCTCGCCTTCGAACCCGGCGAAGCGATGCTGCGCGCGCAGCTCGCCGACGACCCGCAAGCGCTCGGCCGCATCGAGGCCGCGCGCGGACTCGCGAAGCTCGCCTCGGCGACGGCCATCGAGGCGCTGCGCACCGCGCTGCTCAAGACCGCCGAGCGCGACTTCGTGCGCGCCGACATCGCCACCGCACTCGGCACCGCGCGCGGCGAAGCGGCGCGCGACGCGTTGATCGCCGCGCTC
>VGPB01000240.1 GCA_016875695.1 Chloroflexota bacterium
GACGAGTGCGCCGTCGCGCGCGGCGGCGGCGAGACTGGCACGGGCGACGCGCACGCACGGCGCGGCCCCGGCCGGCGCCGAGGACGGCAGCCGGGCGAACAGCTCGTGCGTGGGCGGGTGCCACGTCCACCGGTAGTTCCGCGCGAGCTCCGCGAGGCACCGCTGGAGCTCGTTGGCGTCGCTCATCGCGCACCTTCCTCGTGCCGGCGCATGCCTCGAAGCTAACGCAGGCGCGACGGAGGTGGAATCAGCGAGGCTACTAGCGGGCGCGCCGCCGCGCCCGCATCGGGACATAACACTTGGGCGGCGCCGGTTTGGGCGGGCTCGCGGCGGGGGGCGCGGCCATGACGCCTGTGCTAGCGTACGCGCGCGCCGATGGCGGCGCGCACGCGGAGGTTGGCGCCATGGTTGGGGGCCCGCTCGACGGCATCAAGGTGCTGGAGTTGACGCAAATCGTCGCGGGCCCGTTCTGCGGCGTGCTGCTCGCGGACCTGGGTGCGGACGTGGTTAAGATCGAGCCGCTCGGGGGCGAGGGCACGCGCGTCAACGGGGCGTTCATCCCCGGCGAGAGCAAAGGCTACCACTCGCTCAACCGCGGCAAGCGCAGCCTGGTCGTGGACGTGCAGCAGCCCGACGGCCGGGCGCTGGTGCACCGGTTGCTCCCCGACTTCGACATCTTCCTCATCAATATGCGGCCGACGGTGCCGCCGCGGCTCGGGCTCGACTACGAGACGCTGCGCAAGCTGCGGCCGAACCTCATTTACATCGAGAACACGGGCTACGGCGATCACGGTCCGGGGGCGAGCCGCTCCGGCTCGGACATCGTCGCGCAGGCGTTCTCCGGGCTGATGGCGGCCGACGCGAAGGTGGACGAGGTGGGGGCGCCGCTGCTCATCGGCGGGACGGCGCCCGCCGACTACATGGCGGCGTGCTCGGCGGCGATGGGCGCGTGCGCGGCGCTGTTCCACCGCCAGCGCACAGGGCAGGGGCAGAAAGTGTCCACGTCGCTGCTGCTCGCGGGCATGGTGATGCAGGGCGGCTCGATCGGGAAGCTGCCGGTGGCCGACGCCATGTCAGTCGATCCGACGTTCCAGCGCGTGCTCGCTGCGCGCGCGGCAGGGGAGTCGTACGAGCGCCAGCTCGCCATTCGAGCCGAGGCGCAGGTCCTCAACAAGGCGTTCCGGCTCTGGTACGGCGGCTACCGCGTGAAAGACGGCGCGCTGATCCTCGGCTCCCTTACCCCGGCGAATCAGGACCAGATGCGGCGCGCGCTGGGCATCGAAGACGACCCGACGCGTGGCCCCGACTTCAACGCGCTCGACCGCGCGAACGACGCGGTCGTCGACGCGATGAAGGAGCGCATCCGCGCGATCATGCTCACGAGGACCATGGACGAGTGGATCGCGGTCTTCGAGCGCGAGGGCGCCCCGGTGTCCAAGGTGAACTTCCCCGAGGAACTGGCTGACGACCCACAGGTGCAGGCGATGCATTACATGGTCGACCTGGAGCACGAGCTCACCGGCCCCGAGCGCATGGTCGGCCCGGCGGCGTACTTCTCCGAGACGCCGAGCGGGACGAAGCGCCCATCGCCGCCGCTGGGTGGCCACACCGACGAGGTGCTGCGCGAGCACGGCGTCCCGGACGCCGAGATCGCCGACCTGCGCGCGCGCGCCGTCATCGGCTAGCCATATCCCAGCCCCGCGAGAGCGGGCGGGCGCTGTAGCATGGGCGCGTGCAGTCTTCACCGCCTGCCGCCGTCCGCACGTGTCCGACGTGCGGCCGGGCGATCGCCGCCCGCCAGCGCCGCTGTCGCGACTGTCTGAACGCGCAGGCCGCGATCGCCGGCACCGGCTGGGTACGCGCCGGCGAGGGGGCCGCCGCCGCGGCGCCGCGCCGCGTGCTCGGCCTCCGCTGGACACCGTGGCGGCTCGCGCTGGTCGTTCTGCTGCTCGCGGCGGCGGCGCTCGTGGCGCGCTGGGGGTACCGCCACTACATCTACGAGCCGCCGCTGCTCGCGCTCGCCGCCGAGCGCGGGACACAGGCGGCGGCGCCAGGCGCCGGCTGGCCGGCGAGCGACGGCGATGCATTCGCGCGCCGCAGCACCCCGGCGCGC
>VGPB01000241.1 GCA_016875695.1 Chloroflexota bacterium
GCGCGGGCCAGGCGATCGGCGGCGGCAGCGCGGCACTCGCGCTGGCGACGGGCGGCGCGTGGCTCGCGCACAGCGATGCGCTGCGCGTGCGTGAGGTGCGCGTGCTCGGCACGCAGATCGTCGATGCGCGCATGGTCGCCAGCGCAGCCGACGCGAGCGGCGAGTCGCTGCTGACGCTCGACAGCGGCGCGATCGCGGCGCGCGTGCAGGCCGTGCCGGGCATCGCCGCCGCGCACGTGCGCCGAGACTGGCCACGGGGCGTGGTCATCGACGTCACCGAGCAGCAGGGCTGGGGCTACTGGCAGGCGGCCGGCGTGCGCACAGTCATCGACGCGCGTGGGCGGGCGCTGCCGCTCGCGCGCCCGCCCGCCCACGACGCACCGACAATCTACGAGCACGGCGCCACCGCGCCGCTGGCGGCGGATGCGCAAGTGGACGCGGACGCCGTCGCGATCGTCTCGCGCCTGCTGGCGGACGGGAGCCTCGCGCGGCTGCGCGTGAAGGCAGAGCGCTTCGAGTACCAGCGCACGCGCGGCGTGATCGTGCGCGGTGCGGGCGGCCCGAGCGCCATCTTCGGCGACGCGCGCGACTACGAGTACAAGGTCGCGGCCTGGGCGGCGACGCTCGAGCGCGTGCGCGCCGGCGCGCTGACGGCGAACGAGATCGACCTACGCTTCGGACGAGAGCTGGTGGTGCGCTGATGGCCAATCCGACGTTCGCCGCGATCGACGTCGGCACCACCAAGGTGTGCACGGTGGTCGGCGAGCTGGGCGCGGGCAACGAGATCCGCATCCTCGGCGTCGGCGTCGGGCCGTCGGCGGGGCTGACGAAGGGCATGGTGGACAACATCCACGCGGCAATGGAGGCAATCGCCTCGTCGATCGACCGCGCCGAGCGCGCCTCGGGCACGCGCATCCTGTCGGTCCACGTCGGCATCGCGGGCCCGCACGTCTCGTCGATGAACTCGCGCGGCATCGTCGCGATCGCCGACCCGCGACACCCGATCACGGAGCACGATGTGGAACGCGCGAAGGAGAGCGCGCGCATCGTCAACATCCCTAACAACCGCGAAGTGATCCACGTGATCCCGCGCTACTACGTCGTCGACGGGCAGGATCACGTCGTCGACCCCGTCGGCATGTTCGGCTCGCGCCTCGACGTGGAGACGCACGTCGTGACGGCGGGCTCATCGGCCATGCACAACCTGATGCAGTGCGTCGAGGGCGCGGGCGTGCGCATCGATTCGCTCATCCTGCAGCCGCTGGCCTCCGCCGAGGCCGTGATCACGCCCGAGGAGCTCGAGCAGGGCGTCGCGCTGATCGACATCGGCGGCGGGACCACGGACCTAGCGGTCTACCTGCAGGGCGCGGTCGTGCACTCGGCGGTGCTGCCCGTCGGCGGCGTGCACATGACGCGCGACCTGGTGATCGCGCTGCGCGTGCCGCAGCCCGCCGCCGAGCAGACGAAGCGCCGGTACGGCCACGCGATCCCGTCGCTCGTCGACGAGGCGGACGATGTCGAGATTGACGCGTTCGGCTCGGAGGGGCGCAAAACGGTACGCCGGCGCCTGATCGCCGAGGTGCTGCAGGCGCGCACCGAGGAGCTGTTCGAGATGGTGCGCGCCGAGCTGCGGCGCGGCGCGCAAGAGGAGCTGCTGTCGGCGGGCGTCGTGCTCACCGGCGGCGCCGCGAGCCTGCCCGGCATCGAGCTGCTGGCCGAGGACGTGCTAGGCCTGCCCGCGCGCATCGGCCGGCCGCGGCACCTAGCCGGGCTGTCGGACCTGCTGCACGACCCCGCCTACGCGACTTCGGTGGGGCTGCTGCGCTGGTCGCTCAAGGAACAGGAGATCTTGTTGCGGTCCTCCCCACTGCTGCCGGCGCCGTCGCTCGGCGGGCTGGTGAGAAAGGTGGCACATCTCATGCGCGTGGTACTGCCCCAATGAGGCGGCGCGACCAGGAGCTCCCGGAGCAGGGCCCGCCGGTGCCCCCGTTGCCGGCCGAAACGCTGTTCGACTACCTGGCGGCCGCGCGCGCGCGTGCGCACAAGGCCGCCGCCGCACCGCCCGGCGCCGAGCCCGCTCGCGCGC
>VGPB01000242.1 GCA_016875695.1 Chloroflexota bacterium
TGTGTCGCGCAGCTCGTCGTGCACGGCCTCGCGCGCCTCGGCGCGCAGCGCCTCGGTCTCCGCCGCGAGCGCTGCACTGCGCTGCTCGAGCTCCGCGCGCAGCACCCTCGCCGCTGCCGCGTCGTGGGCGGCCTGCTCAGCCTGCGCCTGCGCGCCGGTCAGCTGCGCGCGCAGCTCGGCGAGCACAGTCTCGAGCTCACGCTGCTCGCGCGATAACCCCGCGCGCGCGGCCGCGACGACGTCGGCGGGCAGCCCGAGCCGCGCGGCGACCGCGAGCGCGTTCGACTGGCCCGGCAGTCCCATCGTCAGGCGGAACGTCGGCGAGAGCGTGTTGAGGTCGAACTCCACCGAGGCGTTGCGCACGCCCTCGGTGCGGTGCGCGTAGAGCTTCAGCTCGCTGTGGTGCGTGGTCGCGACGAGCGTCGCGCCGCCGGTGCGCAGCCGCTCCACGATCGCGATCGCGAGCGCCGCGCCCTCCGTGGGGTCGGTGCCGGCGCCGAGCTCGTCGAGCAGCACGAGCGAGCGCGCCGTCGCTCGCTCGAGGATGTCGATCACCGCGCTCATGTGCCCGGAGAACGTCGACAGCGACTGCGTGATCGACTGCTCGTCGCCGATATCCGCGAACACCGCGTCGTACGCCGGCACCTGGGTGCCTGTCTCGGCGGGCACGGGCAGGCCGGCGAGCGCCATCAGGCAGAGCAGGCCGGCGGTCTTCAGCGCGACGGTCTTTCCGCCGGTGTTCGGTCCCGTGATCAGCAGTGCGCGCGTGTCGCCGCCGACCGTGAGCGATACCGGCACGACCGTGCCCCCCAGCAGCGGATGGCGCGCCGCCTTCAGGCGCAGCTCCGCGGGCGCAGTCACGAGCCACGGCTGCTCCAGGCTGCGGCTTGCGAGCGCCTCCGCGCCGATCGCACGCGCGTAGCGGGCACGCGCGAGCGCGCAGTCGATGGCGCCCAGCCGCTCGACGCAGTCGGCGAGCGCGTTCGCCTGCGCGCCGACGGCGGCGGCGAGGTCCCGGAGGATGCGCTCGATCTCGTGGCGCTCCTGCAGCTGCAGCTCTCGCCACGCGTTGCCGAGCTCGACGATGGCGAGCGGCTCGACGTAGACCGTGGCGCCCGAGGCGGAGGTGTCGTGCACGACGCCGCTTACGGCCGCGCGCGCCTCCGCGCGCACGGGCACGACGTGGCGGCCGTCCCGCAGCGTGACCAGCGGCTCCTGCAACGCCTGGCGCAGCTCGACCGAGCGCAGCAGCGACTGGATGCGCTGCTGCAGGCGGTCGTGCGCGGCGGCGGCCTCGCGGCGGATCGCGGCGAGCGCGGGGCTCGCGCGGTCTGCGACCTCGCCGCGCTCGTCGATGGCCTGCTCGATGCGCGCGCGCAACGCGCCGAGGTCGGCGAGGTCGGCAGCCGTGGTCGCGAGCAGCGGTGCGACCGCCTGCAGGCGCGCGAACGCGCGGCGCAGGCGGTCGCCGGCGCGCGCGGTGCCCGCGATCTCCAGCAGCTCCGCCACCGTCAGCACGTGCCCGCGCTCCGCGCCGCGCGCGTGCGCGCGGACGTCGTGCGCGCCACCCAGCGAGAGGTCGACGCCGAGCCGCTCGAGGTGCACCGCCTCGCCGGTCTCGCGCTGGCGGCGTGCCGCGAGCTCGCGGTCACTGGTCGGACGCAGCGCCAGCACGCGTTCGCGTCCCACGGAGAACGCGGCGTGGCTCGCGGCGCGCGCGAGCACGGCCGGGAACTCGAGCGTGGCTAGCGTCTTGTCGTCCGTGTTCAGCCCTCCGCTGTCGCGGGCGCTAGCGCGGCCGAGAGCGCCGCGGCGACCGCGCGATCGTCGCGCGGGTCGACGGTGCGCGGGTCGAGCAGCACGCGGTCGCGCTCGATGCGCGCGACGACGGGCGGCCGCCCCGCGCGCAGGCGCGCGGCGAGCGTGTCGGGCGAGTCGTGTGCGAGTCGGACGGCGCACGCGAACGTGGGCAACTCCTCGCCGGGCAGCGAGCCGCCGCCGACAGTGGAGCGTGCGGGCACGATCGCCGCCTCGGCGCCCGCGGCAAGGGCTGCGCGCGCCCAGCGCGCAGCGCGGCGGCGCAGC
>VGPB01000243.1 GCA_016875695.1 Chloroflexota bacterium
CCGCCACGACGATCACGACCGGCACGGGCGCCCACCACGCAACCGCCGCGCCCGCGCCCGCGCCGGCGGCAGACAGCACCGCGCCCCGCGCGCGCCCCCTCACCAGATGCACGTCACGGAACGAACTTGTAGCCCACGCCGCGCACGGTCAGCAGCTGGCGCGGGTGCGCCGGATCCGCCTCCAGCTTTTCGCGCAGCCAGCGCATGTGCACGTCCACCGTGCGCGTCTCGCCCGTGTACGTGTACCCCCACACCGCCTCCATGATGCGCTCGCGCGTCAGCACCTGGTTCGGGTGGCGCATCAGGTGCTCCAGCAGCTCGAACTCCCTGAGCCGCAGCGCCACCAGCTCACCATCACGCTGCACCTCGTGCGCCGTCACGTTGAGCGTGATCGCACCGCCCTCCAGCACGTCCGCCTGCAACGTATGCGCCCCCGCCGCGCGCGAGAGCCGGTCGCGACGCAGCGCCGCCTGCACGCGCGCGCACAGCTCCCGCATCGAGAACGGCTTCGTCAGGTAGTCGTCCGCGCCCAGCTCCAGCCCCGCCACCATGTCCGTCTCGCTGTCGCGCGCCGTCAGCATCACGATCGGCACCGCGCGCTCCGCGCGCACCGCGCGGCACACGTCGAGACCCGACAGGCGCGGCAGCATCAGGTCCAGCACGATCAGATCCGGGTCGCGCTCCCGGGCGAGCTGCAGTCCCGTAACGCCGTCGGCCGCCGTCAGCACGTCCAACCCGTCACGACGCAGGTTGTACGAGACCGCCTCGAGGATCGCCTGGTCGTCGTCCACCACGAGCACAGTCGCCATGCCGACAGTATGCGCGGCAAGTCACTCGCCGTGACGGGCAGCGGTGGACGCCCCGGCCCGTGCCCGTCCGTGTGCGAGCCTCCGCGACGACTCTGGCCTCGCGACTGATTCGCGGGCGCCACCGCTGGCCTGCTGCCCATCAGGGGAGGGTGAGGGGTGCACTTCGCCGCGCAAAAGGCGGGGGGGGCGGGACCGCCTGCCCGGAGGGGCGTCCTCGATTCCGTCGCGTGAGTTGACCGCGAGCGCGGCCCCTCCCTACGCTCACCGTTCTGCGGCGGGAGCACACATGATCGATTTCGGCATGGTCGACGCCGTAGACGCCGAGGCCATCGGCGAGCCCGGCCACCGCACGTTCCGCCTGCGCGCCCGCGCCGGTGCGCAATACCTCGCGCTGTGGATGGAGAAGCAGCAGCTCGCCGCGCTCGGCCGCGCCATCTCGCAGCTGCTCGCCGAGCGCTCCCGCCAGCGCGGCCGCCCCCCCACCCGCGCCGCCCCCCTCGGCGAGTTCGTCGAGCACCCCGACGTCGACCTGCAAGTCGTGCGGCTCGGCCTCGACTTCGACGCGGACCACGACTGCATCGTGCTGCTCGCCGACGACGCGCGCGGCCTCGAACGCGGCGAATCACCCACGGTGCGCCTCGAATGCGCACGCACCGGCGCCCTCACGCTCGTGCGCACCATCGAGGAGGTCGTCGCCGCCGGCCGCCCCCTCTGCCCGCTCTGCGGCCAGCCGCTCGAAGGCTCCGGCCAGCACTTCTGCCCCGGCTCCAACGGCCACTCGAAGGAACTCCCGCTCCCCGCGCGCGACGAGGCGAACGAGGCCACCGACGACGACGACGCCGAGGACGACGAAGCGCCCGACGAGCCCGCCCGCTAGTTGTACTGACTACATACCAGCGAGACGGCTGACTGCAGGGGGACCTCCGACGAGACTTGGGGTTGCGAAAGCTCCGAGTTCCGAAGGAGGTCCCGATGAGTGATGCTACCCCGCCCCGGCGCATGCGCTATTCGTACGAGGCCCGGTGCCGCACGGTAGAGGCGATGCTGACCGGCGCATCGACCGCGGCGTCACGCGGGCAGGTCGGGGCGAGCCGTGCCACCACGTACCGTTGGCGCGCTCGCCACCGCGAAGCAGGCTGCGCCGGCCTGCACGACCGCCCATCGACGCCACACGTCCATCACCGCCAGCTGAGCCCACAGGCAGAGGCGCAGACCCTCGCCGTCTGCGAGCGCACGGGAGACGAACCGCAGGTGGTCGGCGCGATCA
>VGPB01000244.1 GCA_016875695.1 Chloroflexota bacterium
GCGCCGCCCACGCCCGCCAGCCCGGCAGCGACGACCGCCGCGTGCAGCTCGCGCACGAGCTCCGAGGTGAGCACGGGCACCGCCGCCGCATCGCGCGCCTGCACGCGCACTAGGCACTCGATGCCCGCGCCAGCGAACGCCTGGAACAGCACCAGTGGCTCGCTCCCCGGCGCCACGGCGCCGGCGGTGTCCCGCAGCACGCGCTCGGCGAGCGCCAGGTCTGCGCCGTACGGGAAGGAGAGCAGCACGCTCACCTCGCGCGGGCGCTGAACGCCGTAGTTCGTTACGGTGGCCGCCGCGAGCGTGGCGTTGGGCAGCACGATCGTCGTGCCCTCGATCGTGCGCAGCCGCGTGGCGCGCCAGCCGATCGCCACCACGCGGCCGCTCGGGCCCCCGTGCACCGCGATCACGTCGCCCACGCGGACCGAGCCATCGGACAGCACGTACGAGCCGGCGAACAGGTTGGTGAGCAGCGGCTGCAACGCGAGCGCGACCGCCAGGCCGCCGATGCCGAGCCCCGCTAGCAGCGGGCTAATCGATACGCCGAACTGGTCAAGCACGAGCAGCCCGCTCACGACAACGATCGCCACGTTGAGCGCGCGGCGCGCGAGCGGCAGCACGTGCCCCAGCGGCCCTCCGTCGCGGCGCACCACGGCGCGCGACTGCCACTCGAACAGCGTCGACGCGACACGCTGCCCCGCGAGCACCGCGCAGCCGACCCACACGAAGACGAGCGCGCGCTGCACGCCCTGCGTGTGCGGTTCCACGTAGAACAGCGTGCGCGCGGCGGCGTACGCGATGCCGGCCACGACCGCCAGCTCCAGCGGCAGGCGCAGCGAGCGGGCAAGCGCCTCGTCGAGCCCGTGGTCGCGCGTGACGAGGTGGATGGCGCGCCTCAGGAGCCGCGTCAGCACGACCGCCAGCGCCACCCCCGCGGCGAGCACGCCGGCCGCGATGAGGGTCTCGGTCAGCTGCTCGCCGGTGACGTCGATGCCGGCCATGGCGCCGCCCCGTGAACCATCCGCCCGTCCTATACTCATAAACGGTCCGCTGTCCGGGAGGAAGCCATGTTCGCCACGATCGGTCACACCATTGAGCTGATGAAGATGAGCTGGGGCGTCCTGCGGCAGGACCGGGAGCTGCTTGCGTTCCCGCTGATCGCCGGCGTCGCGCTCGCGCTCGTGGTCGGCGTGCTCGCGCTCGCGGCGGCCGCCGTCGGGACGTTCGAGCGCCTCGACGAGGCGTCCGGCCAGTCGCCGAACGCGCTCGACGCGGTGCTCGGCGTCGCGCTCTACATGGCCGCGAGCTTCATCGTGATCTTCTGCAACGCCGCGCTGATCGCGGCGGCGATGGAGCGGCTGCGCGGCGGCAACCCCGACGTGCGCTCCGGGCTGCGCGCCGCGCTGGCGCGGCTGCCGCAGATCGCGGGGTGGGCGCTGATCGCCGGCACGGTCGGCTTGGTGCTGCAGATGCTGCGCGACCGGGCCGACGGAATGCTCGGCCGCGCGGTGATCGCGATCGCCGGCGGGGCGTGGGCGTACACGACATTCTTCGTCGTGCCGCTGCTCGTGGTCGAGCACATCGGGCCGGTGGAGGCGATCCGCCGTTCCGGGAGCCTGCTGCGCCAGACGTGGGGACGCCAAGCCGCGGCCTCGTTCGGGTTCGGGCTGGTGTACGTCGTGGCGGTGCTCGCGGCCGGCATCCCGGCCGCGCTGGCGTTCGTGCTGCACCCGCTACTGGGCGTGCTGGTGGCGGTGCCGCTATTCGCGCTAGCGATCGGCACGGTGCAGGCGCTCGAGGGGATCTTCAAGGCGGCGCTGTTCAGCTTCGCGCGCGGCGAGTCGCCGCGCGGGTTCGAGGCCGCGACGCTGTCCGCGGCGTACCGCGCGCTGTAGCCGCTCACACGAGCGCGGGCGGCTCGACGCCCGCGCTGCGCCCCGCGGCAACGAGCTGCGCCCAGGTCGCGTCGTCGAGCGCGATGCCGGCCGCCTCCCGCTCGCGCCGCGCCTCGCGTTCCGGCTCGCCCGCGGTCATCACGCGCGCGACGCCCGGCGCGAGCGGCGGCGTGCGCACGTA
>VGPB01000245.1 GCA_016875695.1 Chloroflexota bacterium
CGCGCACGGGCATGGTAGCGCCGCGAGGCGCGCCGGTCGCCGCGGGCGATGGCTACGCGCTGACGCTCGCGGGCGTGCTAGGGGCGGCGCCGGGCGCCACAGCCGCGGGGACGCGGCGCAGCACCATCTGCCAGTCGGTGAGCTCGGGCTGCATCTGGTCGAGGCTCAGCCAGCGCAGCGCGTTACGCACGGCGGACCAACGCCAGCCGACGACGTGCCACTTCCGACGCGCGTCGACGAGCATGAAGCTTTGCTCGATGTTGTAGAACTCGACAACGAGGCCGTGGCGCGCGGCGTCATGCTCAGGCGCAGGTGCGTGGGGAAGATCGGCGGGTGCACGATCCCGTACATCCGCTGGTAGTACCAGCGGTGGAAGCGGTACGGCGTGAACTTCGTCAAGGGGCCCTTGATCGAGAACACGTTGGGGGCGGCGAGCACGAGCACGCCGTCGTCCTTGAGCGCGCGGGCGAAAAGCGCGAGCGCGCGCTCCGGGTGCTGCACGTGCTCCAGCAGCTCCCAGCAGATCACCGCGTCGAAGGACTGGGGCGGGAACTCGTAGGTCTGGATATCGCCGAGGACCTTTTCGTGCACGTCCTGGTTCTTCGCGAGCTGCTCGGCGGAGATGTCGAGGCCAACGATGTGGGCGCCGGCGCGCAGGGTGACGCGGCCGTGCGGGCCGCAGCCGGCGTCCAGCACGCGCGCGTGCGCGCGGCCGGCGAGCAGCCGGTCGAGCGTCGCGTGCAGCGATTCGCCGCTCGTCGTATCACCGGCCATCGGGTCACCGGTCATGCAGCAGCCCCCACCTCGCTCGCGCGCGCGACGCACCTCGACGCGACTCGAGTAGACCGCGCGCGCGTTGGCCGCCGGTCGAGGGCCGGTGAAGCGCGCTACTCGTCGTGGCGCAGCACGATCTTGCCGAAGTTCGCGTTCGACTCCATGAGGCGATGCGCGTCGGCCACCTGCGCGAGCGGGAACACCCGATCGATGACGGGGACCAGGCGCCCGTCCGCGAAGAGCGGGAGCCAGCGGCGGGCGAAGGCCTGCGTGAGCGTGGCCTTCTCCTCCAGCGCGCGGGCGCGCAGCACGGTGCCGCGCACCTGCAGCCGCTTGCCCATGAGCGCGCCGAGGTCCACCTCGAGCGTCGCGCCGCCCATGGTGCCGACGAGCACCATGCGGCCGCGCACGGCGAGCGAGGCGAGGTTGCGCGCCCAGTACGGCGCGCCGATCACGTCGAGGATGACGTCGACGCCGCGCCGCGCGGTCGCGACGGCGATCGCCTCGGCGAAGTCCTCGGCGTGGTAGTCGATGCCGTGGTGCAGGCCGAGCTTGGCGGCGCGCGTGAGCTTGTCGGCGCTGCCGACGGTACCGAAGACGCGGCAGGCGGCGACGGCGGCGAGCTGCACGGCGGCGGTGCCGACGCCAGAGCCAGCCGCGTGCACGAGCACCGCCTCGCCGGGCTGCAGCGCGCACTGCTCGAAAAGCGCGTCGTACGCGGTCAGGAACACCTCGGGGATGCTCGCGGCCTGCTCACACGAGAGGTTCGGCGGGGTGGCCATGAGCATGCGCTCGTGCACGACGACGCGCGAGCCGTACCCGCCTCCCGCGAGCAGCGCGAGCACGCGAGCGCCGGGCGCCCAGCCGCGCACGCGCTCGCCGACGACGAGCACGACGCCGGCCATCTCGAGCCCGGGCAGGTCCTCGCGCGTGCCTAGCGGGCCGGGGTAGCGGCCGCGGCGCTGCAGCAGGTCGGCGCGGTTCAGAGCGGTCGCGTGGACCGCGACGAGCGCCTCCTCGGGGCCGGGCTGCGGGTCGGGCAGCTCCTGGATCGCGAAGCCGTCCGGTCCGCCCGGGGTGACCACTACCGCTGCACGCATCGACGCCGCCCCTCGCTCCGGCGGCCGATGCTACCACGCGCTTCACGGCGCGCACGGGCGCGCGCGCACGGTCGCGCGGGGCGCGGGGCGCGGGGCGCGGGGCGCGGGGCGGGGCGCGCTACTCGGCGGCCATGCGAGCGGCGGCGCTAACTTTGCGCGTCATGTCGGCCACCATCGCCCGCAGGTCGCCCGGTTCGCG
>VGPB01000246.1 GCA_016875695.1 Chloroflexota bacterium
AAGGCCGAACGCTTCATCCAGGTGCTGCTCCGCACGTGGGCCTACGCCTTCGTCTACCCCACCAGCGCCCATCGCGCTCGTGCCCTCGCCGGCTGGCTGCGGTAGTACAGCTGACGCAAGCCTCATGGCTCGCTCGGTGGCCCCCCGCCGGTCAGTCGGCTCTCACAGGTTCGTGGTCACTACACCTAGCGGGGGGCGGGGATGACCAGCCGCTCGTCGACGCGCAGATCAGTGAGCGAGGCGACCGTGCGCGCGTTGGCGGCGGCGAGGTCCGCGAGCGAGACGCCGAAGCGGTCCGCGATGGCGCCCGCGGTGTCGCCGGACTGCACGACGTAGACGCGGCCCCCGGGCGGCGCCGTGGGCGTGCGCGCGGGTGTGCTCGTGGCCGCCGTGGTCGGGGCGGTTGCGGTAGGAGGGGGCGCTGCGCGCTGCGTGGGGGCGGGACTGGCGGTCGGGGCCGCGCGGGTCTGGGGGCCGACGGGGATGAGCAGCTCCTGGCCGATCTTGATCTCGGCGACGGACGGCAGGTTGTTGCGGCGCACGATAGCCTCTACGGTCGTGTCATAACGGCCGGCGATGGCGAACAGCGTGTCGCCCGGCTCGACCGTGTACGTGATCTCCTGCGCCGTGGCGACGCCTGCGCCTGACCTGGGCGTGAGGATCAGCGGCGTCGGAGGGCGCGCGTAGGGCGTGGCGGTCGGGACGGGCCCGCCGGGGCCGCTGTCGTTCAGCGAGCCGTCGTTGCCGCAGGCGGTGAGCACCACGACGCACGCGAGCGGGGCGAGGACGCGCAGAGCGACGCACGCGCCGGGCGCGCGACGACGACGGGCAACGCGTACGGGTGTGCAGTGCATTGGCGTTGGCGCCCCGGGGGGGGATGGTGCGATTCTACGGAGCGCGCTGCGCGCGCACAACTGCGGCCGCGCGCGGTTCCCGCGGGCGCTCGTCAGCGGGCCAGCAGGGTGTCGAGCACGTCCGTCGCCAGCGCGAGGTAGGCGCCGAGGTCCTCGGCGGAGGTGTTCTCGACGTTGTCCTGGGCGGTGTGGATGAACTCGTCGTCGCCGCTGTAGAACATCAGCACCGGCACGCCCGCGGCGGCGAAGGTCGCGTGGTCGGACGAGGTGCCGGAGCCGAAGTCGCCCGCGCGGATCGCGAGCCCGCGCTTCGCCGCGATATCGCTCGCCAGCGTCGTGAGCGCTGTATCGCCGATGAAGAACGGGCGCGTGCGCTTCGCCACCATGTCGAAGTTGAGCATGAAGCGCGCGTCGGCGACGGAGTGCGTGCGCACGTAGGCGCGCGAGCCGATCAGCCCCACTTCTTCCGCGCCGAACGCGATCACGCACAGGCCGTCCGTGCGCCGCGCGCGCGCAAGCTCGAGCAGCAGCGCGGTGCCGGACGCGTTGTCGTTCGCCCCCGGGCCTGCGGGCACGGAGTCGTAGTGCGCGCCCATATACGCCGTGCACGGCGCGCCTGACGGCTGCCCGACGACGTTGTACGAGGTGCCGCGCGTCGCCTCAGTCTCGACGGTGATAGTTGCGCTGCCTGCGCGGCCGATGACCGCGAGGGTTTCCTGGTCGGTGGCGAGGACGGGGATCGTGATGGGCTCGTCGCCGAGGTTGCCGTTGAACACGCCGCGCTTGTTGTTCGCGATGACGAGCGCCACCGCACCTGCCGCCTGCGCCGCGCGCGCCTTGTCGGAGAACGTCGTCTCGCCGCGCGAGACGACTGCGATCGCGCCGCGCGTGGACACGCCGGCGTAATCCTGCGGGCGGCCGAGGCCCGCGGTCACGATCGGCCCGCTTACGCGCCCGCTCGGCGAGCCCGCCAGCGGCACCGCGATCACGTCGCTCCCGCCCGCGAGCGTGACGCCGGCGGTCCCGCGCAGTGTCACGTTGACCTCGAACGGTTCGAGCGTGGCGCGGTAGCTCGCGGCCTCGAGCTGCCCGCGGATGTAGTCGGCGGCGCGGCGCTCGCCGTCGGTGGTCGCGGCGCGCGTGCCGATGTCGCCCGCGAGCCGCTCGATGTGCGCGAACGCGCGCGCCGCCTCGGGCCTGGC
>VGPB01000247.1 GCA_016875695.1 Chloroflexota bacterium
ATCGTCGCCGACGAGCCGGACGCGATTGCGGCGCTGCTGCGCGAGTGGGCCGACGTGCGCGCGCTCGGGCTGGTCGTCACCGCCGGCGGCACCGGGCTCGCCGCGCGCGATCGCACGCCCGAGGCGACCGCCGGCGTGCTGGATTTCCGCGTCGACGGCATCGCCGAGGCGATGCGCGCGGCCGGCCGCGACTCGACCCCGCTCGCCATGCTCTCGCGCGCGCTCGCCGGCGTGCGCGGGCGCACGCTGATCGTGAACCTGCCCGGCAGCGAGCGCGGCGCGCGCGAGAGCCTGCAGGCCGTGCTGCCCGCGCTCGCGCACGCGTGCGCGCTGCTGCAGGGCCGCACCGCGCACGGCGCCTGAGGCGCGCCGATGCGCTTCGACGTGCTGACGCTCTTCCCCGGTATGTTCGCGGGCCCGCTCGACGAGTCGATCCTCAAGCGAGCGCGCGACGGGGGGCTCGTCGACGTGCAGCTGCACGACCTGCGCGCGTGGGCCACAGACCGCCACCGCACCGTGGACGATTACCCGTTCGGCGGCGGCGCCGGCATGGTGATGAAGCCGGAGCCGCTGTTCGCCGCGGTCGAGGCGATCCGATTGCTCGCGCCTGAGCCGGCCACGGTGGTGCTGCTCACGCCGCAGGGTCGCCCGCTCGGCCGCGCACTGGTCGCCGAGCTCGCCGCGCTGCCGCGGCTGCTGCTGGTCTGCGGCCGCTACGAGGGCGTCGACGAGCGCGTGCGCCGCCACCTCGCGGACCTCGAGGTGAGCGCCGGCGACGTCGTGCTGTCGGGCGGCGAGCTGCCGGCGTTGCTGCTCATCGACGCCGTGGCGCGGCGGCTGCCGGGTGTGCTGGGCGCAGCGGAGTCGCTGGCGGAGGAGTCGTTCGAGGGCGGGCTGCTGGAGTACCCGCAGTACACGCGCCCGGCCGAGTTCCGGGGCTGGCGCGTACCGGACGTGCTGCTCTCCGGCCACCACGCCGAGGTGGCCCGCTGGCGGCGCCGCCAGCGGCTGCTGCGCACGCGCGCGCGCCGCCCGGACCTGCTCGCCGCGTCGGAGCTCTCCGCGGAGGAGCGCGCTTGGCTCGACGCAGCGCCGGACGAACCGCTAGACTGACCGCTCCGCCCCTGATCGACTGACCTCGAGGCTCACCATGCCAGCACCGATCGACCTGCGCACGCTCGCCGCGCCGCGCAACCCGACCATCCCGGAGTTCAGCGCGGGCGACTCCGTGCGCGTGCATGTGCGCGTCGTCGAGGGCGACCGCGAGCGCGTGCAGGCCTTCGAGGGCGTAGTGATCCGCATCCGCGGTGGCGCCGCGGGCACGTTCACGGTGCGCCGCATCGCCTCGAACGGCGTCGGCGTCGAGCGCACATTCCCCTTCAACGGCTCGCGCGTGGAGAAGGTGGACATTACGCGCCGCGGCCGCGTACGCCGCGCGAAGCTGTACTACCTGCGCGGCCTGACCGGCCGCGCCGCCCGCGTCAAGGAAGCCCGCCGGGTCACCGGTGGGTAGCCGCATGCGTAGCCGCGCGACGCGCCCCGACGCACTCATCCGCCACGCGCAACATCGGGCGCGCCCCTCTGACTTCACGTCCGGGGCTCGGATGCTCGCCACTACACGCTGACGGCGCTGTGCGCTGTCGGCGTGCGCCCGTGCGTCGAGCACCGTCGGGGTTCCGCGTCGCACGTATTATTGCGGTGTGACCGTCGTCGCGCCGCCCACCACGCGTCAGAAGTACGTGCGCGTCGCCGTGAACTCGGGGCGGCCGACCGCGATGACGTTCAGCTACCGCGTGCCAGCCGGTCGAGAGGTCGTGGCGGGCGAGGTGGTGCACGTGCCGTGGGGGGCGCGCACGCTGCAGGGCGTCGTCGTCGACGGGCCGACGGACTTGCCGGGCTTCCCAGGCGACATCCGCGAGCTCGAGCCGCCCGTTAAGGATGCGCCGCGGCTCGACGCGCGGCGGCTCGCGCTGGCGCGCTGGGTCGCGGACTACTACCTCGCGCCGGCGTGGGAGTCGGCGGCGCTGCTGTTGCCGCCGGGCGCCGGCGAGGC
>VGPB01000248.1 GCA_016875695.1 Chloroflexota bacterium
CGAGCTCCTGCGGCCGCTTCGCCTGGTCGACCTTCATCCCGCCGTACTCGCGGCGCCAGCCGTAGTAGGTCTGCTCGCTGATCCCCAGCCTCCGGGACACTTGCGCCACCGTCTGACCCTGCGCCAGACCGACCTCGGCCTCCCTCAGCTTGCCAATGATCTCCTCGGCTCCGAACCACTTCCTCCTGCTCAATGCCGTCCCCTCCCTCGCGACCAACAGAGGTCTTCACCTCCTCCGCTGGTCTCGTCTCAGAGGGTCAGGTCACTTCTGCGGCCGCTGAGGGGCGCTCGCGGACGGCCGCACGCCGTGGTACGATTAGGGGTGACCGAGCGCCTCTCCCCCAAAGAGACGTGGGCCACAGCGCCCACGTTTTTTCTTGGGCCGAGACGCCGGGCGAACAATCACACAATCAACCACGGAGGCGCGCGCCCGACCCGTCGGCCGCCGCCTGAATACGGCAGAGGAGGAATCCGCCGCAGCCCGGAGCCGCCCGGCCCAGTCCGGCGCGGTCCGGAGCCGCGCCGGTAACACCAGAGTATGAAGAACGACTTCATCATCGCCATCGCCCAGCTCTCCGCCGAGAAGAACCTCGACTCCAAGACCGTCTTCGAAGCCGTCGAGGCCGCCATGGCCACCGCCTTCAAAAAGGACGAGCTGGCGTACGCTGATATCGAAGTCGAGATCGACCCGCAGGACGGCGACATCCGCGCCTGGCGCCGCTACCTCGTCATGGACGACGACGAGATCGAGGACGACGAGATCCAGGTCTCGCCCGAGCGCGCGCGCGCCATGGGCTTCGCCGACGCCGCCGTCGGCGATTACATCCGCGAGCCGCTGGAGGAGTCCGCGCAGACCGGCCGCATCGTCGCGCAGACCGCCAAGCAGGTCGTGCTGCAGCGCCTGCGCGACGCCGAGCGCGAAGTCGTCTACGACGAATACACCAGCAAAGAAGGCGAGCTCGTCTCCGGCACCGTGCTGCGCGTCGAGCCCGGCCGCCGCCAGGTCATCATCGACCTCGGCCGTTCGGAGGCCGTGCTCCCCGTGTCGGAGCAGGTGCGCCCGGAACACTACCGCGTCGGCCAGCGCCTGCGTGTGTACGTCAAGGAGGTGTACCGTGCCTCCAAGGGCCCGCAGGTCGTCGTCTCGCGCTCGCACCCGGACCTGCTGCGCCGGTTGTTCGAGCTCGAGGTGCCCGAGATCGCGCGCGGCGTGGTCGAGATCATGGGCATCGCTCGCGAGCCCGGCTACCGCACCAAGATCGCCGTCATCTCGCGCCAGCACGGCGTCGACCCCATCGGCGCGTGCGTCGGCATGCGCGGCTCGCGCATCCAGGACATCGTCAACGAGCTCGGCGGCGAGCGCATCGACCTGATCCGCTGGGATCCCAACCCCGTCGCGTTCGTTGTCAACGCGCTCAGCCCCGCCGAGGTCGTCTCGATCCGTCTCGACGAGGAGACCAACACCGCGTTCCTCGCCGTTCCGGACAAGCAGCTCAGCCTCGCGATCGGCAAGGAGGGTCAGAACGCCCGCCTCGCCGCGAAGCTCACGAAGCGGCGCATCGACATCCAGGCGGAGAGCGTGCTCATCCGCGCGGGCGAGGATCTGTACCCGCCGCCGGTGCCCAACATCGAGGCGATCCCGCTCGCGGAACGCCCCGGGGCACCGACGCTGCCGGTCGCGCCGCGCGAGGTGCCGCCCTCGCAGGCCACGTACGCGCGGCCCGGCTTGCCCGGCGAACGCCCCGCGTTCGTCGGGCCGGCTCCTGCCCCCGCGCCCGCCGCCGCCGTGCCGCCCGAGGTGGAGGCTGTGGCCGCGTTCCAGGCGCCCGTCGAGGCGCCGGTCGCCGAGGTCGCTGCGCCGGCCTCGCCCGTCGAGGCGCCGCGGCGCCCCGCCGAGTCCGGCGGCCTGCGCTTCGGCGAGGAGATCCCCGTGCGCCGCGAGCTCGAAGAAGAGCTCTCGCGCGGCCGCGGCGGTCCCCGCCGGCGCGGTGGCGCGCCCGCGGGTTTGGAGCGCGCGCG
>VGPB01000249.1 GCA_016875695.1 Chloroflexota bacterium
GCGCGCGGGCGCCGGCGACGGCGGCGCGCGCCGCTTCGCGGTCGACGCCCTCGGGCGCGCGCACACGGCCGGGGGCGCGCTCGCGCCAGTCGTGGTAGCGCACCGCGCGCGCGAGGGCGCGAGCCGGCGCCTCGGGGAAGCGGTACGCGGGGATCGGCCCGAGCGCCTGCTCACCGAGGGTGGCGTGCTCGCCGCGCAGCGCGGCGGGCGGCGCGTCTGGTGACATAAAGCACGAGAGCGTCGGCTTGTGCGCGCCCGCCGCGTGCGCGTGCTCGGCCGCCCGGCGCACCGCGCCGGCGAACGCCTCGCCGCGCGCCTCGCCGACGGAGATGTTGATCGCGATCAGGGCGTCGACGGCGGGGTCGAGCAGGACCTCGCGCGCGACGGTCTCGTACTGGGCCGGAGAGGCCGACGCGATCATGTCGATCGGGTTCGCGAGCCCGGCGGTCGGGGGGAGCACCGCGCGCAGCGCGGAGAGCGTGGGCCCGGAGAGCGTGGGGAGCGTCAGGCCGTTGGCCTCGCAGGCGTCGGCGCACAGGATCCCCGGCCCGCCGGCGTTCGTGATGATGGCGACGCGGTTGCTGGCGGGCAGCGGCTGACCGGTGAGCAGCGAGGCGACGTCGAAGAGCTCCTCGAGCGTGTCGAGCCGCACGATCCCGGCCTGGCGGAAGAGCGCGTCGGCGGCGACGTCGCTGCCGGCGAGCGCGGCGGTGTGCGAGCGCGCGGCGCGCGACCCGGCGCCGGTGCGGCCGCTCTTCACGGCCAGGATCGGCTTGCGCCGCCCGACGCGGCGGGCGATGCGCGAGAACTTGCGCGGGTTGCCGAACGACTCGAGGTAGAGCGCGATCACGTTCGTGCCCGGGTCGCTCTCCCAGTATTGCAGGAGGTCGTTCCCGGAGACGTCGGCCTTGTTCCCGACGCTCACGAACGTGGAGAGGCCGATGCCGAGGCGGGCGGCGTAGTCCGTGATCGCGATGCCCATCGCGCCGCTCTGCGACGACATGGCGACGCCGCCGGCCGGGGGGAGCGCGCGCCCGAAGGTCGCGTTCAGGCGCACCTCGGGGTCGGCGTTGAAGACGCCGATGCAGTTCGGCCCGACCATGCGCATGCCGTGCCCGCGCACGCGCGCGACCAGCTCGGCCTGCACGGCGGCGCCGGACGCGCCGAGCTCGGCGAAGCCGGCGGAGAGCACGACGAGCGCGCGCACCCCCTTCGTGGCGCAGTCGTCGACGACCGCGGGCACGGCCGCCGCGGGGACGGCGATCACCGCGAGGTCGACGGCGTCCGGGATCGCGGTGACCGCGGGGTAGGCGCGGATCCCGCCGACGGCGTGCGCGGAGGGGTTCACCGGGTAGATCGCGCCCGCGAACCCGGCGGCGAGCAGCCGCTCGAGCACGGTGCGCCCGATCGAGCCCGGGGTGCGCGAGGCGCCGATCAGGGCGACGGAGGCGGGGCGGAAGAGCGGGACGAGCGAGGCGGCGGTCGCGGCGCGCTCGCGCTCCTCGAAGCGCGCGAGGCCCTCCTCGCCGGGGTCGGTGGCGAGCTCGAGCTCGCGGCCGCCCGGGACCTCGCGCTCGGCGACGACGAGGCCGCTGCGGTGCAGGACCTCGAGCGCGCGCTCGTCCGGCGGGACGACGCGGCAGACGAGCGTGCCGAGGCCGGCCGCGTGCGCGCGCTCGGCGGCGTGCTGCAGCAGCAGCGTGCCGATGCCGCGCCCGAGGTGCTCCGGAGCGACCGCGAAGATGCCGTGCGCGCTGGGGTAGCCCTCGTCCGGGTCGAGCCCGGCGGCGCCGAGGATCTCGTCGCCGCCTTCGCGCTCGCGCGCGACGACGGCGATGCGGGCGCGGGCGAGGCGCGGCCGGGCGTCGTCGCCCCACGGCAGCGCGCGCACGACCGCCTCGTCGGCGGCCTGCGCGCTGCGCAGCCAGGCGCTCGTGCCGTCGCGCAGCAGGATCGCCAGGGGCCGCGGCTCGGCAGCCGGCGCACCGGGCGCGCCCGGGGGCGCCGGCTC
>VGPB01000250.1 GCA_016875695.1 Chloroflexota bacterium
GCCGCCGGGCGGAGCCGGGGCGTGAGCGCGGTTGCGACGCCGGCGGACTCCGGGACACCGCTGGTCGGAGCCGTCGTCGTGACCTGGAACGGCGGCGCGGTCACGCGCGCGTGCGTCGCGTCGCTCCGCGCGAGCACGGGCGTGCCGATCCGGATCGTCGTCGTCGACAACGCGTCGCGCGCCGATGAGCGCCAGGCGCTGGTCGACGAGTACGGCGCGGCCCCGGACGTCGAGCTGGTGCTGCTCGACGACAACCGCCACTTCGCGGGCGGCGTGAACGCGGGTGCGCGCTGCGCGCTCGAGCACGGTGCGACGCACTTGCTGTTCTTGAACAACGACACCGTGCTCGCGCCCGACTGCGTGCGGCTGCTGGTCGCGGCCGCGGACGGGCACCCGGAGGCCGGCATCGTCGGGCCCGCGCTGCTCGACCTGCCGCCGCCGCACCGTCCGCTGTCGCTGGGCGAGCGCTACTCCGCCTGGTCGCTCGCGGTGCCGCGCACGTTGCTCAAGGTCCGCTCGTCGGGCGACGGCACGCCGTACCACGTCGGCGGCATCATGGGCTCGGCGATCCTCGTCACCAGCGACTGCTTCCGGCGCGTCGGGTCGTACAGCGAGGACCTGCTCGTGTACTACGAGGAGGTGGACTACTGTCTCCGTGCCCGCGCGCGCGGCTACCGTCCGCTGCTGGTGCCGCGCGCCGTCGTGCTGCACGACGGCATGCGCGGCTTCACCGCGGGACTGCAGCCGTACGCGGCGCGACTCAAGTGCCGGAACCAGCTCCTGCTGCTGCGCTGGCACGGCTCGCTCGCCGACTGGCTCGCCTTCGTGCCGATCTTCACGGCGCTGGTGGTCCTGAGCTCCGCGATCTACGCGGCGAAGGGTCGGCGCGACGTCGTCGCGGCGCTGTGGCGCGGCGTCGCGGAGGGGATCGTGCAGGCGTGGCGCGGGAGCTCCGCGGTGGCGCCGGGCGGCGCGGCTTGACGCCGCTCCGTGTCGCGATCGGCGCGGTCGCGGGCGTCACCGGCGGACCCGCGACGTACTCGGTCGAGCTGCTGCACGCGCTCGCGGCGCTGGGCGACGGCGCGCTCGAGCTGGTCGTGCTGACGGACCGGCCCGACCTGTTCGCGGCGCTCGCGGCGGCTCGCGTCGAGGAGATTCCACTGCCGTCGGCGTGGCGGCAGCCATGGTGGGACAACGTCGCCGTGCCGGCGCGGCTGCGCGGCCTCGGCGTGGACGTCTACCATGGGACGAAGCACGCGTTGCCGCTGGTGCCGCTGCCGCGCGGCACGGCGCGCGTGGTGACGATCCACGACCTCGCGGTGCTGGTCGAGCCCGAGACGTTCTCGCTCGCGCAGCGCTTGCAGCTCGCCGTCCACCTCCGCCACGCGGCGCGCGCCGCCGACCGCATCCTCTGCGTCTCGCGGCACGCGGCGGGCGACGTGGCGGCGCGGCTCGGCGTCGCACCCGCACGCATCGCGGTGGTGCCGCACGGGATCTCGTCGCGGTTCGTGCCGCTCGCGGACGCAGCACGACGCGATGCGGTGCGCCGCCGCCACGGCGTCGACCCGGGCGGCTTTCTCGTGTCCTTCGTCGGCACGGCGCAGCCGCGCAAGCGCATCGAGGTGGCGGTGGACGCCGTGCGCCGTCTGCACGCGGACGGCATGCCGGTCACGCTCGTGGTCGCCGGCCGCCGCCGCCCGGGATATCGAGCGGAGTGGCTCGACGCGCCGCCGCCGTTCGTCCGCCTCACGGGAGAGCTGCCGGCGGACGATCTCGTCGAGCTCTACGGCGCCTCCGACGTGATGGTGAGTCCGTCGAGCTTCGAGGGCTTCGGCCTGACCTTCGTCGAGGCGATGGCCTGCGGCTGTCCGGTGGTCGGCGTCGCGGCGACGTCGGTGCCCGAGGTGGTGGGCGACGGCGGCGTGCTGGTCGAGCGTCCGGACGCGGCACTGGTCGCGGCGGCACTCGCGCGCCTGCTCGGCGACACGGCGTTGCGCGCCGAGACGGCG
>VGPB01000251.1 GCA_016875695.1 Chloroflexota bacterium
AACCTTCCGCAGCCTGCTGATGATTTCCTCGGCCCCGCACCACTTCCGCTTCGCCGTTGCCATCCAAACACCCCTTCCTGACCATCGCGATTCTCTCGCTCGCGGTAGGTCCGTTTCAGGGGGTCAGGTCAACAACCACCGCCGGCTGTTCAACGCGATCGGCTACGTCCCACCCATCGAATACGAAGTCAAGCACTACCGTGAACTCGCCCCGGCGACTGCCGGGACTCAATAGCCGGAGTCTTCATCAAACCCAGGGCGATTTAACCAGCACCCGAGGCCATCGAACCGAACTGGCTGGAGATCGCCGCCGGACTCACTCATCAGGTGGTATGAAACGTGGGGGCAGGTCAGTCCGCGAAGCGGTCGCGCGCTACGAGCCGCGCAGCGGCGCCGATCGCGAACAGGCCCTCCGTATGCCCGGCCGAGAGCGATACGACGTGCTGGAGTCGGCGTTTGAGGCGCACGTCGACGCCGCCCGAGCCGCGCAGCGTGAGTGGGAACGCCGTCGCGCTCGACGTCGCACCCGCGCTCGCCGGCGTCGCCCCCGTGCTCGGCGCGCCGTTCGTCGCGTCGTCGCCGCCGTAGGCAGTGGCGAGCGCGAGCACGGCGAACAGCGCGGCGATGCACCAGCGCCGCGACGCGCGTTGACCGCCCGCGACGCGCACTAGAACTCGATCCCTGGCTGCGCGCGGATGCCCTGCTCGCGGAATGGGTGCTTGACCAGCCGCATCTCTGTCACGAGGTCGGCAAAGTCGATCAGCGCCTCGGGGGCGTGGCGGCCGGTGATTACGAGGTGCATCTCGTGCGGCTTGTGCTGGGCGAGCCACGCGAGGCACTCGGCGGTGTCGATCCAGCCGTAGTGCAGCGGGTACGTGAACTCGTCGAGCACGAGCACGTCGAACGCGGCGTCGAGCATGTAGCGCTGAGCGTGCTCCCAGCCGGCGAGCGCCTGCGTGGCGGAGGCGTCGAGGTCGCGGCTCTTCCACGTCCAGCCGTCACCCGCGCCCTCGACGTGGATGCCGGCGTCGCGCGCGGCGCGCAGCTCGCCGAAGCGCGCGGTGCCCGGCTTGATGAACTGCAGCACGCCGACGCGCATCCCGCGCCCGCGCGCGCGGAACGCGATGCCGAAGGCGGCCGTAGTCTTGCCCTTGCCCGTGCCGGTGTTGACGATGACCAGCCCCTTGCGCCGCTTCGCGTTGCGCACGCTGCGGCGGTACGCTTCGGCCTCGGGCGTCGAGCCCGGGCCGCCGGCGATCGGCGCGCCGTCGCCGCTAGCCGGGGAAGGCGACATACGTGGCTCCGAGCCGCCGCGCGAGCGAGCGCGCTCTCCCGAGCCGTACGAGGCTCGCCTCCGTGTCGATGACGGCGAGCGCCGCGCGCTGCGCGCGCAGAGCGGCGATGCCGCGGTGGAGGTCGGCGTCGGTGCTGCGGCCGTCCGTGATGAGCACGACGCGCGTGTCGGCGTAGTCGCGCCGCGCTGCACCTCGCCGCACGAACTCGGCGGCCGCACGCAGCGCCTCGGCGAGCGGCGTGCGGCCGCCCGTCGGAAGCGTGCGCAGCTGCTCCATCGCGCGCGCGACGTCGCGCGTCGGCGCGACGAGCAGCGGTGCCGTGCGGCCGCGGAAGCCGATCAGCGCCACGAGGTCCCGCTTGTGGTACGCGCTCGCGAGCAACGAGCGCATCGCGGCTTTCGTCGTGGCCATGCGCTGGTGCGCGCCCATCGACCCGCTGCAGTCGAGCACGAACAGCGCGAGCTGCCGCGAGCGTCCTGCGCGGCGGCGCGCTCGTAGGTCGTCTGCGGTGATGGAGAGCGGGGCCGCGCGCGCGCCGGCGCGTGCGACGCGACGCCCGGCGCGCAGCATCGACGCGAACGTCGCAAGCTCGTGCGCGCCGTCGCCGTACGCCGTGTCGCCGACGACGCGCTGGTGTGCCGCTGCGTCCGTTGCACGCCCGCGACTCGTGACCGCCGCCGGCCGGC
>VGPB01000252.1 GCA_016875695.1 Chloroflexota bacterium
CCTCTGCCTGTGGGCTCAGCTGGCGGTGATGGACGTGTGGCGTCGATGGGCGGTCGTGCAGGCCGGCGCAGCCTGCTTCGCGGTGGCGAGCGCGCCAACGGTACGTGGTGGCACGGCTCGTCCCGACTTGCCCGCCTGACGCCGCGGTCGATGCGCCGGTCAGCATCGCCTCTACCGCGCGGCACCGGGCCTCGTACGAATAGCGCATGCGCCGGGGCGGGGTAGCATCACTCATCGGAACCTCCTTCGGAACTCGGAGCTTTCGCAACTCCAAGTCTCGTCGGAGGTCCCCCTGCAGTCAGCCGTCTCGCTGGTATCTAGTCAGTACAACTAGCGCGGCGACGCCGCGAGGAAGTCGAGCACCCCGCGCGCGACGCCGCGGGCCATCGCCTCGCGCACCGCGTCCGAGCGCAGCAGCGCGGCGTCCTGCTCGTTGGAGACGAAGAAGAGCTCCATAAGCGCCGCGGGCATCTGGGTGGCGCGGCTGCGGATCGCGTCCTGGTCCGGCGCGAAGCCCAGCGCCTCCGGGTTGCCGCCGCGGCGCAGCACCTCGTCCCGCGTGGTCACGCGCTCCGGACCGAGCAGGAACAGCGGGAAGCAGCGACCCTGGAACGCGCGGAGGCAGCTGTCATCCTTTGCGCCCCGGCTGATGGCGTCGAAGCCAGCCGCGCGTACTTCTGCGATCACGCCGTCAAGGAGCAGTTGCGCGAGCGTGCGGTTGGCGTCGGAGTGCGCGCGGGCGCTGTTGTAGTAGACCTCCGCACCGCGCTCGGCCCCGCTGGTCGAGCCGTTCGAGTGCAGCGAGACGAACACCGCAGCACGCTCGTCGTTCGCCAGATCGACGCGCGCCTGCAGGTCGCGGCGCTGTGCGCTGAAGCCGGCGATCGCGGGACCGCTGAACGCGCGGACGTCGTCGCGACGCGTGAGCACCACGCGCACACCCTGTGCGGAGAGCAGCCGCTCGACGCGGAACGCCAGCTCGAGGTTGGACTGCTTCTCGACGACCCCGAAGGCAGCGGCCCCGACCTCGTCGGCGCCATGCCCGGGGTCGATGACCACGGTCGGCGCGCCGGTGGCCGGGGGTGGCTGGGCGAGCTGCGCCTGCCGCGCGTCGCGCGACGCCGCGCCGACGCTCGCCGGCGGGACCGCCGCCGCCGCGGCGGGAACGGCGGGCTCGGCCGTGGCGGTCGACTCGGCGGTAGGGGGAGCGGCCGCGAGCGCGGACTCGGCGCTGGCGAGCACGGTGGCAGTCGCGGGCGGCGTGACAGCGCCCGCCTCGCGCGCGGCGGGGACGGCGGCCAGCGCGTCGCGCGCGCCGCCGCAGGCGACGAGCGCCCAGGCCAGCGCGAGCAGCGCCGCCGCCGAGGCGATGGCTCGGCCGGACCGGCGCATGCGTACCTCCAATGCTCGGCGCGCGCGGGCGTCCGCCGGTGTCGCGACCTCTATCATGACCGCCGCGGGTGGCGCGTGCATGTGGCGCAGATTTGGATGCGGCGGGGCTGGGCACGCGCTCGCGGGCTTACAATCCGCGCGTGAAAATCGCAGCCGAGGTGCGCGCCTTCATCGAGCGACAGCGCGTCGCGCACCTCGCGACCGCGGGCCCGGACGGCACACCGCACCTGGTCCCGATCTGCTTCGCGCTCGCCGACGGTGTCGTGTACTCCACGGTGGACGACAAGCCGAAGCGCACGCAGCAGCTGCGGCGCGTGCAAAACATCGCGGAACGGCCGCAGGTGGCGCTCCTGTTCGACCACTACGAAGAGGACTGGGGCCGCCTGGGCTGGGTGCAGCTGCGCGGTCGCG
Organism: Chloroflexota bacterium; assembly: GCA_016875695.1. Classification (GTDB taxonomy): domain Bacteria; phylum Chloroflexota; class Dehalococcoidia; order UBA2979; family UBA2979; genus SHYP01. The sequence continues at coordinate 1,804 of VGPB01000252.1, forward strand.
CGAGCCTGCTCGAGCGCGGCGAGGAGCACGCGCATGCGCTCGCTGCGCTGCGCGAGCGCTACGCGCAGTACCGCGGCCTGAACGCCGGGGAGCGCGCCGTGATTCGCGTCGAGCCGGCGGTCGTGCGGTGCTGGGGGGCGCTCGCGGGCCC
>VGPB01000253.1 GCA_016875695.1 Chloroflexota bacterium
TCGTCCGCGGCCAGCGTGCGCCGCCCGAGGTCGTGCAGCAGCCCCGCGGCGAAGCGCAGCGCGCGCTCGCCCTCGGGCGCGGCGGCCTCGGCGACCAGCGCGGCCGCGAGCACGTGGCGCCACAGCTCGTTGCTGTCGAGCCCGGCCGCGTGCGCGTCGGCGAACAGCTCCGCCAATGCCGCGCCCGCGAGCAGCCGCGGGTCGGCGGTGACGCCGAGGCGGGCGGCCGCCTCGCCCACCGTCAGCCCGGCGTCGTCGCCAGCGGGCAGCGAGCGAGCGGCTCGCAGCAGGCACGCGCCGAGCGTGGCGTCCGCCTCGGCGACGCAGGCGAGCTCGCGCCCGTCGGCGCCGTCGAGCAGCAGTGCGAGCGCGCGCGCGTGCGGCGCGGCGAGCCGCGGCGTGGTCTATGTGACTGCGACCACGACGCCTCCCGGGGCACGCGCCGGCGCGCACGGCGCATCGCGCCGTCGGCAACATCAGGCGATCCGCAGCGATCATCGGGAGCGTGCGGGCGCGCCCGTAGGGGGTTCCCCGCTACAGCGGGCTCGGCGAAGCGGCCGGTCAGGCGCTCGCGCGTTCCGCGGCGTGCTCCACCAGCAGCGCGCAGCGCGCGCCCTCCGCCACCGCCACCTCCGCGAGCAGCGCTCGCAGCGTCTGCTCGCCGAAGCCCGTCGCGTGCCGCTCGTCGAGGTGCGCCTCCAGCGAGCGCGAGAGCGCCGCGAGCTGCCGACGATCCTGTTCCAGCCGTCCGAGCAGCGCGGCGAGCGTGGGTGCCGCGTACATCGTCGCCGCGATCGCGGCCGGGTGGCGGTCGATGCGCGGCAGCACGACGCTCCCGCCGGTCGTTGCGATCGAGGCGAAGCTCGCGGCCGCGAGCTCGAACATCGCGACAAGTGACGCGACGTGCCAGCGCGCGCTGCGCTCGCCCGGCAGCGCCGTGTCCGCGCGCAGCTCGCCGATGCGCCGTAGCGCGACGCCGATGCGCCGGTGCAGCTCCCCCGCCGCCTCCTCGATGTCCGCGAGCGCGAGCGCTCCCAGGTCGAGCGGATCGAGCGCGCCGCCGGGCACGCCGTGGTCCAGCGTCATTGGGCGCACTCGCGTATCGCCACGCCGCCGTCGCTCACCGCTGCATTGTCGCGTGTGCCCTCCGCTTGCGGCGCGCGAGGCGGGCGTCTAGCGTGGTTGGCGCGCACTCGCGCGACATCGCTCTCCCGCTCCACGTCGCAGTTCCCGGGCTGCCGCCGTGCGCGTGCTCACCTTCCTCGCCGGCCTGCTCGTCGCCGCGGCCATGCTCCTGCTCGCGGTCTTCGCGGCGTGGTTCGCGGGTCCGGCGCTGCGCCGCACGGTGCTGCTCGCCTCGGTCGTGCTCGTCGCGGGCGCGCTGGGCTTCGGCGGCTGACAGGCGTACCGCGTGAGCGTCGGCCTGCGTGAGACGGCGGGGCCCGTTGACGCGCCCGACGGGCCCCGCACTGGCCGCGGCCGACGAGAAGCTCGACGGAATCGAGCAGCAGGGCGGCTTCCGCATCGAGCTGACCGAGGGCGAGCTCATGGCCATGCTCCGAGACGGCCTGTGGCACGTGGAGAGCCCGCTGCGTCGCGTCGATCTCGACTTCGTCGCCGGGCGCAACGGCGAGCCGGGCGACGTGCGCTTCCGTGCCATGTTCAAGAGCGGCTCTATCACCGCCGAAAGCACGTTGTCCTGCGCGCTCATCGCGGGCGGCGTCGAGCCGCGCGTCGAGCGCATCAGCTTTGGCGCGCTGAGAGTGCCGCGCGCCGCGCAGTCCGCGCTCGCCGAGCTCGTCGAGCGCGCGTCCGCGCTGAACGAGACGCTGGTCGAGGAGCGCGTGACCGTGCAGGCGCTCACCATCGACGACGCGCGGCTGGTGCTCGTCGGCACGCGCGGCGGCGGCGCGTTGCTCGTCG
>VGPB01000254.1 GCA_016875695.1 Chloroflexota bacterium
CAGCCTGCTTCGCGGTGGCGAGCGCGCCAACGGTACGTGGTGGCACGGCTCGCCCCGACCTGCCCGCGTGACGCCGCGGTCGATGCGCCGGTCAGCATCGCCTCTACCGTGCGGCACCGGGCCTCGTACGAATAGCGCATGCGCCGGGGCGGGGTAGCATCACTCATCGGGACCTCCTTCGGAACTCGGAGCTTTCGCAACCCCAAGTCTCGTCGGAGGTCCCCCTGCAGTCAGCCGTCTCGCAGGTATGTAGTCAGTACACCTAGCGCGCCAGACGGCGAAATCGAGCGCTATCAGGACGGATATGTCGCGTACCGCAAGGTGCAAGAATCGGCCTGGGCAAGCGCATTGATAGAGGTGTATGATATTGGGTTAGCGGTCGACCTGAAGCAAATCACCGGCACTATCCTTCCCCGCGAACTGCAGGCCGCCGAAGTCTGGCTCCGACAACCACGGCCCACGGTTGTGGGAGCCGCGCTCGCGACCACCTGGGCGTGTAGCGGCCTTGAGCTGCCATAGGCGCGACTGGAGCCGAGCTCGAGTCCGCAGGCCACTCCCGCACGCGAGGAGCGGCTCGGCGACCGCTCTGCTAGCCTCGGCGCAGAGGAGCGCGCGATGACGGGCGACGCGGGCGAGGCGCAGAAGCTATGGGGTGGGCGATTCGAGGGGGCGACGGACGCGCTCGTCGAGGCGTTCACCGCGTCAATCGACGTCGACCGCCGGCTCTACCGGGAGGACATCGCTGCGTCGATCGCGCACGCGACGATGCTCGCGCGGCAGAGCATCATCAGCGCCGCCGACCGCGACGCGATCGTCGAGGGGCTCGCGGCGATCCGCGAGGAGATCGCAGCGGGACGATTCGCGTTCCGAGCGGACCGCGAGGACATCCACCTGCACGTGGAGGCGGCGCTCGCGGAACGCATCGGCGCGGCGGCCGGGCGGCTGCACACGGCGCGCTCGCGCAACGATCAGGTGGCGACGGACCTGCGGCTGTGGGCGCGCGGCGCGTGCGACGCGATCGCGGAGCAGCTGGGCGCGCTGCGCAGCGCCCTGCTGCTGGTGGCGGAACGCGAGGCGGAGACTGTGATCCCGGGCTACACGCACCTGCAGCGCGCGCAGCCGGTGCTGCTCGCGCACCACATGCTCGCGCACGAGGCGGCGCTCGCGCGCGACAGCGAGCGCGTGACGCAGGCGCGCGCGCGGCTCAACGTGCTGCCGCTCGGCGCCGGCGCGCTCGCCGGCGTGAGCTATCCCATCGACCGCGACTTCGTAGCGCGCGAGCTCGGCTTCGATACGGTGGCCGCGAACTCGCTCGACGCGGTGGCGGATCGCGACTTCGTCGTCGAGCTGCACGCGTGTGCCGCGCTCGCGATGGTGCACCTGTCGCGCATCGCGGAGGAGGTCGTGCTGTGGTCGACGACGGAGTTCGGCCTCGTGCGCGTGCCCGACGCGTTCGCGACGGGGTCGAGCATCATGCCGCAGAAGAAGAACCCGGACGTGGCGGAGCTGGTGCGCGGGCGCAGCGCGCGTGTCATCGGCCAGCTGGTGCAGGCGCTGACGCTGCTGAAGGCGCTGCCGCTGGCGTACAACCGTGACCTGCAGGAGGACAAGGCGCCGCTGTTCGACAGCGTGGACACGCTGCTCGGGGCGCTCGCGGTGATGGCGGCGCTGGTGCCGGCGCTGGCGTTCGACCGCGAGCGCGGGCGCACGACGGCCCTTGCGGGGTTCGCGCTCGCGACCGACTACGCGGACTACCTCGCGCGCCGCGGGGTGCCGTTCCGCGAGGCGCACGCCGCGGTGGGCGCGCTGGTCGCGCGTTGCGAGCGCGAGGGGCGCGCGCTCGAGGCGCTCACGCTCGACGAGCTGCGCGCCGCGCACCCCGCGTTCGAGGCGGACGCGCTCGCGCTCGACCTAGATAC
>VGPB01000255.1 GCA_016875695.1 Chloroflexota bacterium
CGGCGGGGCGGTGGCGGGCAGCGACGTCGCCGCCACGGCCCCGGCGGTTGCCGCGGGCACGGCCGTCGTGTCCGGCGCGCCGCCCTGCGCCGCGCGCAGCTCCGCCGCTTCGACGGCGAGCGCAAACTCGCTGCGCGCCTCGACGGCCGCGGCCAGCCCGATCGGCATGCCCGCGACCAGCAGGCCGGTCTGCTGCTACGGCACGTCCGCCGCGTCGCTCGCGAGCGACGTCACCACGAAGCCGCCCGGCACCTGCAGCGCAGCGTCCGCCGCGGGCTCGCGCGGCGACTCGTCGCGCGCGACGAGCCACGTCGTGCCGATACCGGCCGTGATCACCAGCAGCAGCGCTGCATGTTGCAGAGCAGTGGGCCACGCGGGCGGCGCTGTCACTCGCCCCGCCGGCGGCGGGCTACTCAAGGCGCATCCGCGTCACTGCGCGAGCCGCTGGCAGCGCATCAAGCAGGCGGCGCGACGCGCTCGCGACCTCCTCGACGGCTGCGTCGAACGCGGCGGCGTTCGCGCAGGATGGCTGGCGAAACCCGTTCACTTTGCGCACATACTGCAGCGCGGCGGCGCGCACGTCGTCGTCGCTCGCGGTTTGCTCGGGCTGGCGAAGGGTCTTGATGCTGCGGCACATGCCATGGACCGTACCATGAGACGACAGCACGAACCGCCAACAATCGTTGAAGCGATGTAGATAAGCGGGCCGCTCCGGGCTTGTGTACTGCATAAAGCGTTGATTTAGCTACCATAAGCATCGAGTGGGAGCGATTTGTTGACCGCTGCGCCGATCCCCTGGCCGCGGCCCGCTGTAAGCCTCGCCGGCGATGTGTGGGCATACGACGACCTGCACAATCCGCGCTCGCACCCGCCGCTCATCCAGGACATGCTCGCGGCGATCCAGCAACCGCCGGCTGACGGCCGCCCCGGCGTCGCGTTCGTTCGGGGCTACAGCTTCCACCGCGTGAACGCAGCGCCGCCTGTCGACCGAGCGCCGCGCACGCCGGACGCCGATGGTGCGCTCAAGCGCTGGCTGCACGAGTGGCTGCCGGCGACTGATGCGCTCGACGCTGCGCTGCGCGCGTTCGATCCGTCGAGCGTCGCGCACGCGGCGTGGGCCGCGACGCTCGACGCGTCGCACCGCGAGTACGCGCGCGTCTTCGCGGGCGTGCACATGTTCTGCCTGGTGCCGCTGCTGCAGGCCGCCGACCGGTTCGTCGGCGCGTATGCGCGCCGCTTCGGCGAGGCACGGCGCGCCGACGCCGATGCGCTGCTGCAGGGCTTCCCGAATCGCACGCTCGACCGCGCGATCGCGCTCTGGGAGCTCAGCCGCCTCGTGCGCGTCGACGGCTGGCGTGTGTCGCAGACCTACGGCCCCACGCAGGCGCAACGCACCCTGCAGGCGCGGCTCCCGCAGGTGCTCCAGGAGTTCGGACAGACCACCGACGGCTGGCTCCAGGATGTGCCGAGCTGGGTCGAAGACCCGTCCATCCCGTGGCGGCTGCTGCTCGAATATGCGGCGCTGCCCGACGACCGCTCCCCGGCGCTCGCCGCCGCGCGCCAGCGCGAGCGACGCGAGGCGCTCGAGGTCGCGCTACGCGTCGAAGCCTCCGACCTCGCGCGGCTGCTCGCCGTCCCGCAGCAATACCTGGTGGTCGCTGAAGACCACAACGTGCTCTGCGACCAGCGCCTCTCCGCTGCGTCGCGAGTGCGCTGGCTCGCCATCGCCGACTGGCTAGGCGCGCGCGGGCGCCTCGCACGGCGCGATGACGTCTTCTATTACACGCAGCACGAGCTCGTCGCGCTGCTCGAGGGCGGCGAGCCGTTGCCAGCGGGCGAGCTCGACGCGCGCCGCCTGCAGCAAGTGGAGTGGCGCGCGCTGCGCCCGCCGTCGCAGC
>VGPB01000256.1 GCA_016875695.1 Chloroflexota bacterium
CCCGGGCCGCGCGCTCGCCGTCGAGGTGCGCGGGCGCGCCGTAAGGGCGCGCGTCGTGCGTCGCCCGTTCTACCGCTCGCCGCACGCGCCGCGCTGAGCGGGGTGCGCCGTCTGGCGGGCTGTGGACAACTTCGGGCGCCGGGCGCCGCCTGTAGCGGGCGCGAACGAGAGGATACAGCGGTGACCGCGCCCCCCGAGCTGCCGCCGGACCTGCGCTACACCAGCGAGCACGAGTGGGTGCGCCGGGAGGGCGAGCTTGCGGTCGTCGGCATCACGGACTTCGCGCAGTCCGAGCTCGGCGACGTCGTGTACTTCGAGCTGCCGGCCGTCGGCGCGCGTGCCGTCGCGGGCATGCGGCTCGGCGAGATCGAGTCGGTGAAGACGGTGTCGGACGTGTTCGCGCCGGTGAGCGGCGAAGTGGTCGCGGTGAACGAGGCCCTGCGCGACCGCCCCGAGCTCGTGAACAGCGACCCGTACGGCGACGGTTGGATGGTACGCGTGCAGCTTGCAGACGCAGCCGAGCTCGACGCGCTGCTCGACGCCGCGGCGTACGCCGCGCTGCTGCTGGGGACTTAGGCCGCATGGTGCAGGGCGCGCCCGAGCCGGTCTCGCCGCATCCGACCCTGCCGCACCCGTACCTGCCGCACACGGCCGACGACGTTGCGACGATGCTCGCGCGGCTCGGCCTGCCCGACGTCGACGCGCTGTTCGCGGAGCTGCCGGGAGCATACCGCGACCCCGCGATCCTGCTGCCGCCGGCGCTTGCGGAGGCAGAGATCGTGCAGCTGCTGCGCGAGCGGGCGGCGGAGAACAGCGCGAGCGCGCTGCGCCCGCACTTCAGCGGCGCCGGCGCGTACCGCCGCTTCGTGCCGGCGATCGTGCCGTACCTTGTGAGCCGCTCCGAGTTCATGACGGCGTACACGCCCTACCAGCCGGAGATCAGCCAGGGCACGCTCCAGGCGACGTTTGAGTTCCAGTCGGTCGTGTGCGAGTTGACCGGCCTCGACGTGGCGAACGCGGGGATGTACGACGTCGCGAGCGCGACCGCGGAGGCGTGCCTGCTGGCGGCGCGCGTGACCGGGCGCGCGGCGGTCGCGCTGATCGAGCCGCTGCACCCGCACACCGTCGACGTGGTGCGCGCGTACGCGTACGGCGCCGGCCTGCGCGTCGACGTCGTGACCGCGGCGAGCGACGTCGGCGCCGAGCACGCGTGCCTGGTCGCGCAGCAGCCCGACTTCCTCGGCGCGATCGCTGACGTCGAGGCGATCGCCGAGGCGGCGCACGCGGCGGGGGCGCTGTGTGTGGTGATGGCGGACCCGTTCGCGCTCGGCCTGGTGCGCGCGCCGGGCGATGCCGGCGCCGACGTGGTGACGGGCGAGGGGCGCGACCTCGCGGGGTCAGTCGCGTTCGGCGGGCCGTCGCTAGGGCTGTTCGCCGCGCGCAGCGCGCACCTGCGGCAGCTGCCGGGGCGCATCGTCGGGCGCACGCACGAACTGCAAGGGCGCGACGGCGAGACGCCGCGCGCGGGCTATGTGCTCACGCTGCAGGCGCGCGAGCAGTTCATCCGCCGCGAGCGCGCGACCTCGAACATCTCGACGGGGCAGGCGCTCGTCGCGCTCGCGTTCACGATCGCGGTGCAGGCGCTGGGGCCGCGCGGGCTGCGCGAGGCGGCGATGCTGTGCTACCAGCGTGCGCACGTTGCCGCGGCGCGCATCGACTCGCTGCCCGGGTACGCGGTCGTCGAGCGCGGGCCGTGGTTCCAGGAGTTCCTGCTACGCGGCCCGCTGCCGGCGACCGCGCTGCGCGCGGGCCTCGCCGCGCGCGGCATCGCGGGCGGCGTCGACGTCTCGGCGCGCGCCGAGCCCGCAGCGCGCGACGCGCTGCTGCTGTGC
>VGPB01000257.1 GCA_016875695.1 Chloroflexota bacterium
GCGCTCACCTCGGTGCTGCAGCTCAGCGCAGGCACCGCGACGGCCGCCCCCGCACCCGACCCCTGCCACCCCAGCGCCCACGCGCTCGCCGCCGGCGCGCCCAACTCGCTCCTCAAGCCCTTCGACGCCACCCCCGAGTTCACCGTGCAGGCCGCGCTCTCCGCCGTCTACGCGCTCGAGTAGCGCCGCAAGGCCACACATCTACGCAGCGCCCGCATGCGGCCGCGCCGCGAAGCAGCGCACCGCGCAACCTGTGCACCAAGATGCCCGATCCTCCGGCGCCGGACGCCTGTGCCCGCGTGCAGCCCGCTCCTTCGAAGGGAGCGCGCGCCCGGTCGCGTGCCGGAGAGCGCGAGAAGGGCACGCTGTAGAGCTGCCTCCGCGCGGCCGGACGCTCCAGTCCCTAACGGCGCCTCGGGGAGCGCGACGGGCGCAGCCCCTCGTACAGAGGGGTGGGCGGGCGGGTCCCCCGGCCCGAAGGGCCGCCCTCAGCTCCCCGGCGCCTCCCCCTCGCCCCCCGGCGCCAGCACCGCGTTCCAGCTCGCGATACCGAACCCGCCGTCGAGGTGCACCGTCTCGCCGATGAGCATCGCCGACTCGTCCGAGCACAGCCACGCCACCGCGGCCGCCACGTCGTCCGGCCACACGTTCCGCCCCGCCGGCACGTGCGGGAGCACACGCGCCGCGATGCCGGCGCGGTACGCGTGCTCACCCTCGGAGCCCTCCACCCAGCCCGCCGACACCGCATTCACGCGAATGCCGCGCGGCGCCAGCTCCACCGCCAGGTAGCGCGTCAGCGACGCCAGCGCCGCCTTGCTCACGCCCACCGCCGCGTAGTCCGGCATGTACTGCCACGCGCCCGGCGACAGCAGATGCACGATCGCCCCGCCCCCGCGCGCCGCCATCAGCGACGCCGCGCGCTGCGCCGCAGACCACGGCGCGAACAGGTTCACCTCCATCGTCGCGCGCAGGTGCAGCGGGCGCTGCGCCAGCGCCGGACGCGGGCGCTCCAGCCCCCGCGCCGCGTTCGCCACCAGCACGTCCAGTCCGCCCCAGCGCACCACCTCCGCGAACAGCCCCGCGAGCTGCTCCGCGTCGCCAATGTCCGCCGCTACCGCCACCGCCTCGACGCCGTGCGCTCGGCACTCCGCCGCCGTCGCCTGCGCGGCGTCTGCGGAGCGCGCGTAGTTCACCACCACGTGCGCGCCCTCCGCCGCCAGCCGCAACGCGATCGCACGCCCGATGCCGCGCGATCCACCCAGCACCACTGCGCGCTTGCCATCGAGCGATGCGTACACGTGCGCGCCCGCCTAGCGTGCGGGCTGCGGCCCGAACGGGCCGCGCGCCGGCTCCACGAGCACACCGACTGCCCATTCGTAGCCATCCGGATCACGCACCAGCGTCTCGCGCCAGCCGTGTCCCTTATTCGTCGCGCCCGCGACGAGCGCCGCGCCGTGCGCCTGCGCGCGCCACGCCACCTCGTCCAGGTCCACCCCCAGCAGGCGCAGCTGCGCACCCGCGCCACGCGCCGCACCCGCAGCAAGCGTCGCATGCCAAGGATGCTCGTCGTGCGTGTGATCCGCGTGCAGCATCACCTCCGCCGCCGCGACGCGCAGCGCCGCGAAGTCGACGTCCTGGTAATGCACCGCGGCACCCAGCACGTCGCGGTAGAACGCAGCGCTGCGCGCGGTGTCGCGCACCAGCAGGTTCACCGCGAACGGCGGCAAGAGCGCGCCATAGCGAAAGCCCGGCATCCACGGCGCCGTCCCCGCGGGTCGCCGCATCGTCCCCATCAGCGCGCGCCGCGCCCGCGTCCTGCCGCCGCGCGAGCCGGCGACGTGCGAGCCGACGTCGCGCGCGCGCCCACACCGCGCGCTCC
>VGPB01000258.1 GCA_016875695.1 Chloroflexota bacterium
CGCCCCGCCCGTCGCGCGCCAGGTGCCGGTCGGCGACGACGGCCATCACGGCGGCATCGTGGTCTCGCAGTACAACCTGCCGTCGCCGACGGGACTTATCGGCGCGATCGGGCTTGGGCTGGCGTTCGCGCTGATGTGGCTGGTGCCGGGGCCGAAGTGGCTGGAGATCGCCGGCGTCGAGATCGGCGCGACGGTCGTGGTGCTCCTCCCGATCGCGCTCCTGTTCGCGCTGCTGTTCCTAGCCGGCGAGTCGCGCTCGCTCGGCCTGTTCGCTGCGCGCGCGGGCCGCGTCACCGCGAACTGGCGCGAAGGGCGGACCAACTGGGGCCGCAGCGAGGAGTCACGCCGCATCGACCAGCTGCGCGCGGTGGCCGCGCTCGCCGAGGACCGCTTCGCCTTCCCGAGCCCGCAGCACCCGGACTACCGCACGCATGTCAACCTGCCGACGCCACAGCTCGCGCTCGAGTTCGGTGGTGGCGGCGGCGAGAAGGTGTTCCCGGACATCCTGGTGGTGCGCTACCCCGGCAACTACCCGGTGATGGTGGCGCAGGTCGAGACGCGCGAGACGGTCACGCGCGAGCAGGCCACGCGCGTGTGGGCGCAGCTCGAGACGCGCGAGGCCCCGCTCTACATCTACGTCCCGGCGGGGCTGGGCACGATCGCGAAGGATTACGCGCGCTCGGCCGGGCTGCGCCGCGCGCGCATCCGCACGTGGCGCCGCCAGCCCGGCGGCATGATCGTCGCCGAGGTATAGCGCTCGACGCTTGACGCGTTAGCACGGCTGTTCTATGCTCCATCACGCGTACAGATGTTCGCATGACGGAGGTGAGCCGTGCTGTTCGCACTCGTGCTGGGCGTGCTAATCGGCGTGGCGGGCGCGGCCCTCATCGCGCAGTGGCGCGCCAACGTGTTCGGCGAGCGCGAGGTGCGCTCGCGGCTGCTCACGCCGGCGGGCCCGGTAATTCGCGCACGTGGGCGTCGCTTCGCGCCATAGGTCACTCGCCGTGACGGGCGCGGGCTGCCAGTGCCGGCGGCGCGAGGCTGGCTCACGGCGGCTCTAAGGGGCCGTACACCGCGAGCCTCCTGGGGGCGCGACTCACCCTTGCCGTCGCCCACCATCGCGGGCTCGCGTGCCCGCTGAGTAGCGGGGCAGCGCCCTCACCCCCGGCCCCTCGCCCCGCGCGAGGAGATGGGTGACGGAGGCGAAGAGCGAGCGTCGACGCCACTAGCCCGCGCCCGCCACGGCAAGCGACTAAACTGCGGGGCGTGCGCATCCTCGCCATCGACATCGGCACCGGGACGCAGGACATCCTGCTGTTCGACACGGACGGGCCGGTCGAGAACTCCCCGAAACTCGTGGTGCCCTCGCCGACGGCGATCGCGGCGGCGCGCATCCGGGACGCGACGGCCGCGGGGCGCGCGCTCGTCATCGACGGCACGATCGCGGGCGGCGGGCCGTGCTGGTGGGCGCTCGAGGATCACCTGCGCGCCGGGCTCGCCGCGCACGTCACCCCCGATGCAGCGCGCACCTTCGACGACGACCTCGACCGCGTGCGCGCGAGCGGCGTGCAGGTGCTCGACGACGACACATTGGCAGCCGATGCCGCCGCGCGCCTCCACGCCCGGCGCGTCACGCTCGCTGACCTCGACCTGGCGGCGGTCGCCGCAGCGCTCGGCGCGTTCGGCGTGGACGCGGACTGGGACGGCATCGCCGTGGGGGTGTTCGACCACGGCGCGGCGCCGCCCGACGTGTCGGACCGCCGCTTCCGGTTCGACTACCTCGCGCGCACGCTCGCCGCGGACCCGGACGCGCGCGCGTTCGCGGCGACGCCCGCGACGCTGCCTGCGGCGCTCACGCGGGCGGCCGCAGTGCTGA
>VGPB01000259.1 GCA_016875695.1 Chloroflexota bacterium
CGGGCTCGGCGAGCAGCGCCGCAGCCCAGCCGCGGCCGAAGTCGGCGCGCGCAGTCGCAACCACGAGCGCGTGGACGCGGTCGGGCGCGGCCGCGACCTCGGCGACGGCGACCGTGAGAGCCTCGAGCGTCGCGCGGTCGTAGAGCCCCTCGGGCGGGTCGAGTGTAAGCGTGGCCACGGAGCCATCGACGGCGAGCGCCACGAGCGGCACGCAACCACCTCGCGATACGAACACCGAGGGCGCAGCGCAGGGTGGGATCGTACGGGCGCTCGCTTAAACGCGTCAACGCGCGCACCGCGCCGAGGCTGGACGCGCGCCGGGGCGCCTGCGAGGATCGGCGCTGGCGTCGGACGTCGGCGCCGGGGTGAGCGCGCTGGGCGCGAGGGGCAGGCGCCGTGGAGCTGGGGCTCGAAGGCCATTCAGTGGTCGTCACCGGCGCCAGCCGCGGGATCGGCTTCGCGATCGCCGAGACGTTTGCGCAGGAGGGCGCGCGACTCACGATCTGCGCGCGCAGCGGCGACGCGCTCGAGGCGACGCGCACGCGGCTCGCGAGCGCGGGCGCCACGGTGCAGGCGGTGGCCGCCGACGTGACCGTGGCGGCGGACTGCGAGCGGCTCGTGGCGGAAGCCGTGCGGGCGCACGGCGGCCTCGACGTACTGGTGAACAACGCCGGCGGACGCGGCCGCGACGAGGACCGCGACCGCCGCTGGCACGAGAGCTTCGAGCTAAACGTGGTCTCGGCGATGCGCCTCGCGCAGCTCGCGCGGCCGCACCTCGCGCGCTCGGCGGCGGCGGGGCGGGGCGGCGCCGTCGTGAACATCTCCTCGATCTACGGCCGTGAGAGCGGCGGCGGCGCCGAGTACAACGCGACGAAGGCGGCGCAGATCGCGCTGTCCAAGGCGTACGCTCTAGAGTGGGCGCGCGAGGGCATCCGCGTGAACTCGGTGGCCCCTGGCTCGATCGCCTTCGAGGGCGGGAGCTGGGCGCGGCGCATGGCGGACGACCCGGAGGGCATGCGCGCGTTCATCGCGCGCGATATCCCCGGCGGCCGCTTCGGGCGCCCAGAGGAGGTCGCCGCGATAGTGGTGTTCCTGGCCTCGGCGCGCGCCTCGTGGGTGCTGGGCGCCACGGTGAACGTCGACGGCGGGCAGTCGCGCTCCAACATCTAGCGGAGCGCACGCGGGACGGAGCGAGCGATGCGGTTCAAACGGTCCGACCTGCCGGGGCTGGCAATCGCGGCGATCGCGCCGCCGCTGCTCACGCTGCTGTTCTTGGCATCGTTCGACGTGTGGCACCACGAGGGCACGCCGCTCATCGGCTTCATGGCGGGCAACTTCGCGGGCGCGGTGGGGACGATGGCGATCTTCAGCCGCTTCGTGCGCAACTGGACGGTGCCGCTCGCGCTCGCCGGGCTGCTAGCGGTCTTCGTCGCGCTCGTGATCTGGGTACAGCAGGCCGGCCACGACAGCACGGCGCTGGCGACGGGCCTGAAGTGGGCGGCGCTCGTCGACTTCATGGTGCTGAACCTCGCGATCGGGCTGCAGGTGCTGAAGAACGCGCTGCTCCCCGTGCTCGACCGACGCGACGCGCGCCGGACGGCCGGCGGCCAGGGCTAGCGCCGCGCCCGCGATGCCGCCCGCGACCGGGGGCCCCGTCGAGGGCCCCGGCGTGCCCGAGCTAGAACGCGCGACGGCGCTGCACATCCTCGCCGCATGGCTGGGCGAGCGCTTCTTCCGCACCTTCCGCCCGGCGGCGGACGCCGCGCCGTTCGACGCGCTGCTCGCGCAGCGCGAGCGGCGCGTCGCCGTCACGGTCGGGGCGCTGTGGGAGGGCGACGCGCTGGCGGCGCGGGCGT
>VGPB01000260.1 GCA_016875695.1 Chloroflexota bacterium
CGAGCTCCTGCGGCCGCTTCGCCTGGTCGACCTTCATCCCGCCGTACTCGCGGCGCCAGCCGTAGTAGGTCTGCTCGCTGATCCCCAGCCTCCGGGACACTTGCGCCACCGTCTGACCCTGCGCCAGACCGACCTCGGCCTCCCTCAGCTTGCCAATGATCTCCTCGGCTCCGAACCACTTCCTCCTGCTCAATGCCGTCCCCTCCCTCGCGACCAGCAAAAGTCTTCACCTCCTCCGCTGGTCTCGTTTCAGGGGGTCAGGTCATTCGGCCCGTAGCAGCGGTTCGGTCGGTGGCGGAGCGGAGGCGGTCGCGCTCAGGCGTGCGCGTCAGGCGCGGCGGCGGGGACGCTGGTGCGCTCGGCGAGCGCGGCGATCGTGCGCAGCATCTTGCGTTCCATGACGAGGGAGCTGGGCTCCATGACGGCGATCATGCCGAGTTAGAAGCGTAGCTCGCCACCGGTGAGGCGGTTGCGGAAGACGAGCCGCGTGGCGCCGTCCGGCTCGGAATAGAGCGCGAAGGCCCAGGTGTTGCCGGTGGGCACCCACTGCAGCACGAGATGGCGGTCGGACTCGACCTCGCTGGCGACGAGGCCCTGGCCGTTCTTGAGGCCGAGGTACTCGCCGGACGCGAGCTGCTGGAACTCGGGGAGGATGCGCTCGCTGGTCGCGATGTCGATGCCGAGCATGCGCTCGATCCAGTCGTACGTGTAGGCGCTGGCGCGGGGGCGCGGGCCCATCTGCACGAGCCACGGCCAGACGGCGGCGGCGGGGGCGTGGACGGTGACGGCGCGGGTGGTCTGCAGCGTGGCGTGGGGCAGCAGATCGTCGCCCGGCATGGCGCGTGCGACCTCCTCGGGCGTGGCGCCCCAGTGCAGCACGCGCGGGCGCACGCGGTGCAGGTACTAGGCAGCGAGCGCGGCGAGCGCGAGCGTGACGGGGAGCCGGAGCCGGTGGATCGCGCGCCTCGTGCTCGACTACAGGTCCTTGCGCCGGAACGTCCAGAGCGCGGCCGTGGCGGCGGCGACCGCGAGCAGCCCGAAGAAGAGGACGGTGCGAAGCGCGCTCCACGCCGAGGCCTCGCCGCGCAGGGTGGCGGGCAGCTCGGTGAGGATGGCGGTGACGCTCATTGCGTTGAGGCCGAGGAACTGCAGCGCGGGGCCCGAGGTGAGCACGAGCGCCATGACGCCGAGGATCGACAGCTGCGAGTTTCGGAACAGCGTGGAGAGCAGGATGCCGGCGGCGGCAAGGAAGCCGAGCATCGCGCCGACCTGGACGAGCGCGAGCAGCACCCCGAGCGCCGTGGTGTCCGGGGCGGCGTAGCGGGCGAGCAGGCCGGCGAGCGGGAGCGTGACGAGGAAGTAGATGGCGATGGTGAAGCCGACGCGGGAGACGAGCTTGGCGGAGAGGTACTCGCTGCGGGTTACGGACTTGCTGAGGATGGCGTCGGCCAGCACGTTCGACTCACCGTTCACGGCGGAGGCCGAGTAGATGGAGACGGCGAGCCAGGACAGCGGCGCGAGCACGGCGGCTATGTAGGCCCACATGGTTTGGGACGCGAGCTCGTTCTCGGAGGCGGCGACGCCGACGAGGAAGAGTGCGGGGAGCACGAGCAGGGCGATCCATGCGCGGGCGATCCACGACCGGCTCATCTGCCCCAGGTCATAGCGAAGGAGCACCAGGAAGGCTTGCATCGGCCGTCTCCGCTTCGATGGTCGTGGAGGTCATGGGCGTGGTGCTGGGCGCGGTCCCGAGGGGCCGCACGGGGGCGGGTCGCGCCGCCGGGGCGCGCTGGCCGTTCGGTGCGGCGCTGCCGCCGGCTGCGGCGAG
>VGPB01000261.1 GCA_016875695.1 Chloroflexota bacterium
GCCGGCTCGCGCGCGATCGCCATGCGCAGCTGCAGCAGCGCGTCCCCCTCGACGGCACGACCCGCAAGCGCCGAGCAGCGCGCGGCCGCGGCCGCGAACGCGACGCGCAACGCGCCGCCGTAGTCCACCAGCGTGCCGTCGACGTCGAGCAGGACGTGCGAGACGCGGAACGGCGGCCGCGCCGCCGCCGCGCTCGCGGCGAGGTTCACGCGCGCACCGTCCGCGCGGCCCCGCTCTCGATCTCCACAAAACAGGAGCGCGAGCCCGTGTGACAGATGCCCGCGCCAAGCAGCTCCACCTGCAGCAGCAGCGCGTCGCCATCGCAGTCCGCCTCGATGGCGTGCACCCGCACGTGGTCCCCGGACGTGTCGCCCTTGTGCCACTCCTCCTGCCGGCTGCGCGACCAGAACACCGCCTCGCCGAGCGCGAGCGTGCGGCGCAGCGTCCGCTCGTTCATGTAGCCCACCATCAGCACCTCGCGCGTCTCGCGGTGCTGCAACACGGCGGGGATCAGCCCCTGCGCGTCGTAGCGCAGCGCCGCGGGGTCGATGCTGCTCACGCGTCCGCTCCTCGCACGGGCCGCACGGGTACGCCGTGCGCCGCCAAGTACTCCTTGATCGAGCCGATCGTGTACGTGCCGAAGTGGAAGATCGACGCTGCGAGCACGGCGTCAGACCCGCCCTCGACGAGCGCGTCGACGAGGTGCTGCGGCGTACCCGCGCCGCCCGACGCCACGATCGGCACGTCGACGGCCGCGCGCACCGCGCACAGCAGATCCAGGTCGTAGCCGTCCTGGTGCCCGTCCGTGTCCATCGAGGTCACCAGCAGCTCGCCTGCGCCGCGCGCCACCGCCTCCCGTGCCCACGCGATCGCGTCGAAGCCCGTCGGCGTGCGCCCCCCGTGCAGGTACACCTCCCACCTCGCCGCGCCATCCGCGCGCGGGACTGTGCGCTTAGCGTCGATCGCCACCACGATGCACTGCGACCCGAAGCGGTACGCCCCCTCGTTCACCAGCTCGGGCTGCTCGACGGCCGCCGTGTTCACCGACACCTTGTCCGCGCCCACTGCGAGCATCTGCCGCATGTCCTGCACGCTGCGCACGCCCCCGCCCACCGTCAGCGGGATGAACACCTGGTCCGCCGTGCGCGCGATCATGTCGTACACGCTCGCGCGCCCCTCGGACGACGCCGTGATGTCGAGGAACACGAGCTCGTCCGCGCCGTCGCGGTCGTACTGCGCCGCCAGCTCCACGGGGTCGCCGGCGTCGCGCAGCGCGACGAACGACACGCCCTTGACCACGCGCCCGTTCGCCACGTCGAAACACGGGATCACCCGCCGCGTCAGCACGCCGCCGCCTCCAGCGCCGCCTCCAGCGCGACGTCGCCGGTGTACAGCGCTCGCCCCACGATCGCCGCCTCCACGCCTGCACGCGCGAGCGCGCGCACGTCGTCAAGCCGCGACACACCGCCCGCCGCGATCACCGCGACGTCGCCCCGCGCGACAAGCGCCGCGTACGCCTCCACGTTCGGGCCGTCCGCCACTCCGTCGCGGCTGATGTCCGTGTACACGATGCGCCGCACCCCGCGCGCAACCAGCTCCGCGACGAACGCGCCCGCCTCCACCGCCGAGCCCTCCGTCCAGCCCTCGACCCGCACGTGCCCGTCGCGCGCGTCCACCGACACCACAAGCTGCTCGCCGAACGTAGCCACCGCGTGCTCCAGCAGCGCCGGGTCCTTCACCGCCGCCGTGCCCAGCACGACGCGCGCGACCCCAGCCGCGAGCGCCGCGCGCAGCGCCTCGAGGTCGCGCAGGCCGCCGCCGGTCTGCA
>VGPB01000262.1 GCA_016875695.1 Chloroflexota bacterium
GAGGCCGACGCGCCCGTCGTGTCGTCGAGGCCCGCCCGCGCCTCCGCACCGCGCGCCTCCGCCCCGCGCGCCTCGCCGCCGCCCTCCGCAACGCTGCCCGCGAGCCTCGAACCGTACCGCGAGCGGCTGCAGCGCGTGTTCGGCTACCCCGACTTCCGTGCCGGCCAGGCCGAGGTGCTCGCGGCGCTCGCTGCCCGCGACGTGCTCGGCGTGATGCCCACCGGCTCCGGCAAAAGCCTCTGTTATGTCCTTCCGGCCCTCGAGGTCGGACGCACGCTGGTCGTCTCCCCGCTCATCGCGCTGATGCAGGACCAAGTTGAGGCGCAGCACGCCGCCGGCGTCGCCGCCACCTTCATCAACTCGACTCTCGACCGCGCCGAGCAGAATCGCCGCTATGCGGACTTCGTGCGCGGGCGCGTCGCGCTGCTCTACGTCGCGCCAGAGCGCTTCGCCGTGCCCGGCTTCAGCGCCGGCCTGCGCGCCGCCGGCGTGCAGCTATTCGCCGTCGACGAGGCGCACTGCATCTCCGAGTGGGGCCACGACTTCCGGCCTGACTACCTGCAGCTTGGCGCCGTGCGCGCGCAGCTCGGCGAGCCGCGCACGCTCGCGCTCACCGCCACCGCCGATCCCCGCGTGCGCGGCGACATCCTCGCGCGGCTCGGCATCCGCGGCCGCGCCACGGAAGTCGTGACGACGTTCGACCGCCCGAACCTACGCCTCGCGGCGGTGCCCGTCGCCAACGACGCGGAGCGCCTCGACTGGGTCGTGCGCTACGTGCGCGCTCGCCCACTGGAGGCCGGCATCGTCTACGCGCGCACGCGACGCTACGTCGAGGAGGTCGCGGCCACGCTCGCGGCCGCCGGCGTGCGCGCCGCCGGCTACCACGCCGGCATGCCGGCCGGCGAGCGCGCGCGCGTGCAGCGCCGCTTCCTCGCCGGCGAGCTGCCCGTGCTCGTCGCCACCAACGCCTTCGGCATGGGCATCGACAAGGCGGACGTGCGCTACGTGGTGCACACGCACCTGCCCGGCAGCATGGAGGCGTACTACCAGGAGGCCGGGCGCGCCGGCCGCGACGGCGAGCCCGCCGAGTGCACGCTCGTCCACGCGCGCCGCGACGCCGCCCTGCAACGCCGCTTCATCGACCAGGCCCACCCGGACGCCGAGGAGCTGCGTCGTATCTGGCGCCAGCTGGTCGACGCACAGCGGTTCGCCGGCGAACGCCCGCTCCTGCCGCGCGAGGCCGACGAGGCCACGCAGGCCGACGGCCTGGCGACCGCCCTCACCGCCTTCCGCGCAAGCAAGCTAGTCCAGCCGGGCGTGCTGCGGCTGCGCTCGCTCGACCCCGACGCGCCCATTGACCCGGTCCCGGTCGTCGAGCGCCGCCGCTACGCCGAGGCGCGCCTCGCGCAGCTCGTGGAGTACGCCGAGACGCCGCACTGCCGGCGCGCGCTGATCCTGCGCTACTTCGGCGAGCGTTCGCCCGAGCGCTGCGGCAACTGCGACAACTGCCAGGGGACCCCGGCCGCGCGCGCCGCCGACTACCCGCTCGAGCTGTTCGAGCAGCTGCTCTCAGTCCGCGCCGCCATCGCGCGCGGCTCCGACCGCGCCCCGTACCTCGTGTTCGAGGAGCGCACCGCGCGCGAGATCGCCACGTATCGCCCACGCACCCCCGAGGCGCTGCTCGCCATCTGGGGCATGGGCGACACGCGCGTGCGCTGGTTCGGCGGGGAGCTCGTCGACGCCGTGCTCGCGTGGGAGGAGGCGCACCCGGACGCGCCGCCCCCGCCCCGGCCCAGCGCGACGCGCGCGGGCGGCACGGCG
>VGPB01000263.1 GCA_016875695.1 Chloroflexota bacterium
ATCCGTTCGGCATGCTGTTCGAGGAGGTCACCGCGTCGTCGCTCGTGCGCATCGACGTCCACGGCAACAAGCTCTCGCAGTCGCCCTGGCCGGTGAACCGCGCCGGCTTCGTCATCCACAGCGCCGTGCACATGGGGCGGCCGCAGGCGCACTGCGTGATCCACCTGCACACCACCGGTGGGGTGGCCGTGGCCATGCAGCGCGATGGGTTGCTGCCCGCCTCGCAGATGGCGCTCACCATCCTGCACGAGGTGCGCTATCACGACTACGAAGGCATCGCGTTCGACACCGGCGAGCGCGAACGGCTGCTGCACGATCTCTCCGACGCCGGAGTGATGATCCTGCGCAACCACGGCACGCTTGCGATCGGCCGCACCATGGCCGAGTGCTTCACGCGCATGTGTCTGCTCGAACGGGCCTGCCACTTTCAGTGGGCGGCCACGTCCGGAGGGCGCCCGCTCACTGCGCTGCCGGATGAAGTGATTCAGCACACCTTGCAGCAGGGACGCGAGATGTATGCGAAGGGCGGGCAGTCGGCCGGCGGCGAGCTCTTTTGGGCTGCGCAGTTGCGCAAGCTCGAACGCGAGCAGCCCGAGTACCGAAGCTGAGGCGAGAGGGCGCGTCAGCCCGGGCACGGTAGCCGACACCCGCGCAGCGCGCGCACCACCTCTTTCACGTATTCGTCGCCCTCGAGCCACCCGCTCCGGAGCGCGCAGTTCGGCGACCCGGCGCGGATCGGACCGCCGCACCGACCACCAAGGAGCATCCATGCCCAAGATCGTGCATCTCGCCGTCAAGGTCGACAACCTGCCCGAGGCGCGGGAGTTCTACGAGGCCGTGTTCGGCCTGCGTCACACGGAAACCAGCAGCAAGCGCGGTCACACCTCCTGCCACATGACCGACGGCACCTTCGACCTCGCCCTGATCAAGTACGAGAGCGAGCAGACCATCGAGGCCGACTGGGCCGGGCCGGGCCCGCGCCTGCATCACTTCGGCGTGGTGGTCGAGGACGTCGCAAAGGCCGAGGCGGAACTGCGCCGGCGCGGCTGCGAGATCCTTTCCAAGCCGGGCGTCACGCCGATCAAGTTCCGCGCTCCCGGCGGCATCGTGGCCGAGGTCGGTGCCTGGAAGACCTTCCCCGGCGCGGAAGAGAAGCCGGGCGGCTGAGCCCGCTCCGCGGCCGGGCGGCGCGACCGGGCGGGATACAATCCGCGGCGAGCTCTCGAGGGAACACGCGTGGCGTCACTTGGCAGACATCGTATCGGCGTCGACATCGGCGGCACGTTCACCGACGTGGTATGTGCCGCGGCGGATGGCAGCATGCGGCTGATGAAGCTGCCCACCACCCGCAGCGATCCGAGCCGGGCGGTGGTGCAGGCGGTCGAGCGGATCGCGCGCGAGTGGGGTGTCGCCGCGAGCGCGGTCGAGCGCTTCGTCCACGGCACGACCGTCGCGACCAACGCAGTGCTGGAGCGCAAGGGCGCGCGCATCGGGCTCATCACCACGCGCGGGTTTCGCGACGTGCTCGAGATCGGCCGGCAGATGCGCCACGACGTGTACGAACTGCTGATCAAGCCCGAGACGCCGGTGTTCCTCGCGCCCGGTGCGCGGCGGATGGAAGTGGACGAACGCATCGCTGCCGACGGCGCCGTGGTGACACCGCTCGACGAGGCCGGCCTGGTCGCGGCGGTGGAGGCACTGGTCGCCGACGGCGTCGAGGCACTCGCGGTGAGCTTTCTCTTCTCGTTCGTCAATCCGGCGCACGAGCGACGGGCGCGCGAGCTGATCGCAGCCGCTCA
>VGPB01000264.1 GCA_016875695.1 Chloroflexota bacterium
GGCGCGTGTGCGGCCGGCGGCGCGCCGCTGGGCGGGCGCGTTCCTCGCGGGGCTGGGCTCACTGCGCGGCGGGCGCGCGTGGGCGGCCGTGCTCGCGGCGTCGCTGGCGGGCTGGCTGCTGGAGGCAGGGGGCTACTGGCTCGTGGGGCGCGGCTTCGGGCTGCCGCTCGAAGCGGGCCACTACCTCGCGGTGTGCGCGGCGGCGAACCTCGCGATCGCGGCGCCGAGCACCGCGGGCGGCGTGGGCCCGTTCGAGTTCTTCGCGCGCGAGGTAGCCGTGGCGTTCGGCACCGCGACCGCGCTCGCGACGGCGTACGCGCTGATGCTGCACGCGCTGCTGCTCATGCCGGTGGTGCTGCTGGGGGTGGCGCTGCTGTGGCACCGCCACCTCGGCGTGCGCGCGCTCGTGCGCGCGACAGAGACGACGGAGGAGGGCGCCGCGTGAACGTGGTGGTGGTGGGCGGCGGCGTCGGCGGGCTCGCGGCCGCGTACGAGCTCGTGCGCCGCGGGCACAGCGTGCAGCTGTTCGAGGCGGGCGACGTGCTCGGCGGCCAGGTGCGCACGTTCGAGATCGGCGGCGGCCGCATCGAGGCGTTCTACCACCACCTGTTCTACTCGGACACGGTGATCCGCGAGCTCTGCGCGGAGCTCGAGCTGGGCGACGACCTCGAGTGGATCCCATCGCGCGTGGGCTTCCTGACGGACGGGCGCATCTACCCGTTCGTGAGCGCGCTGGACCTGCTGCGCTTCTCGCCGGTATCGCCGCTGACGCGCGTGCGACTCGGGCTGGCAGCGCTGTGGCTGCGCCGCCAGACGGACTGGCGGCGCTACGAGGGGCAGCGCGCGAAGCAGTGGATCGAGCGCTGGGTGGGACGCGAGGGCTACGCGCGCGTGTGGGGTCCGCTGCTGCGCGCGAAGTTCGGCGCGCACGCCCCGGACATCTCGCTCGTGTGGTTCTGGGGCAAGCTGTACCTGCGCTTCGCCTCGCGCCCGGGCGGGCCGCTCGCGCGGGAGCAGCTCGGCTACCTGTGCGGCTCATTCGGGCGGCTCGTGGACGCGCTGGTGGCCGCGATCCGTGCGCGCGGGGGCGTCGTGGAGGCGCGCTGTCCGGTGGCGGAGATCGTTGTCGAGGGCGGGCGCGCGCGCGGCGTGCGGCTCGCGGCCTCGGGCCAGGTGGTGGCGGCCGACGCGGTGATCGCGACCGTCCCGTCGCCGGTGTTCGCGCGTATGCTGCCGGGGCTCGACGCTGAGTACGCGCGCAAGCTCGCGGCGGTCGAGTACCAGTGGGCGACGGTGCTCGTGCTCGCGCTGGACCGGCCGCTGTCCTCGATCTACTGGCTCACGGTGACGGACGACGACTGCCCGTTCGTGGTGGCGGTGGAGCAGACGAACTTTCGCTCGCCCGCGGAGTACGGCGGGCGGCACGTGGTGTACTTCTCGAACTACACGGACCCCGGCGACCCGATCGTGGAGGAGGACGCGGAGCAGGTGCTCGCGCGCTACGAGCCGTACATCAGGCGCATCAACCCGGCCTTCGAGCGCTCCTGGATCCACGAGTGCTGGCTGTTCAAGGACCGCGCGGGGCAGCCGATCGTGCACTACCGCTACCACGAGCTAATCCCGCCACTGCGCACGCCGGTGGCGGGGCTGTACCTGGCCAACACGACGCAGATCTACCCGGAGGACCGCGGCCAGAACTACTCGATCCGCATCGGCCAGGAGGTGGCGCGGCTCGCGCTGGCCGACGCCGAGGCTGGCGCGGGCGCGGCGGGGCCGCCCGACGCGCCCGCCGCGG
>VGPB01000265.1 GCA_016875695.1 Chloroflexota bacterium
ACGCGGCGTGGTGCCCGGCGCGCTCACCACGCTCGGCGATCCGCTCGCGCGCGGACCGGTCATCGATGGCGCGCACGACGCCGTCGCACGCGCGTACGGCGAGGATGTCGCCCGCGCGCTCGACGAGCTTCCCGCTGGCGCCTGGCACGGGCCGGTCTCGTCGCCGTTCGGGCTGCACCTGGTGTGGATCGAGGAGCGCCTGCCGGCGCGCGCGGCGTCGTTCGACGAGGTGCGCGGCCGCGCGCTGCACGCGTACCTTCGCGAGCGCGGCGAGGCGCGTGCGCAGAGCCGGCTCGCGGCGCTCCGCTGCCGCGCGCGCGGCGACGACGGGTGCGCCGGCTGAGCCGCCGGGGCACGAGGACCGAAACGACGGTCGGTCCTTGCCAGGACCGGCGGCCGCGTGCGAGACCGGCCTGCGCGCCCTGATTCGGGCAGGGACACCTGGAAGAGACCATGCGTATCCGCGACGGGTTCCCGTTCCTCCTCTTCGACATGAACAGCACGTTCGCGTTCGGCGAGGACCGCTTCGGCGCGGGGGAGGACTTCTCGCTCGCGTATCGGGCGCTCGGCGGCGCGACGCTGTCCGGGGCGCGAGTCAACGCGGTGGTCCGCTCCTGCTTCGAGCACCTGCGCGCGCGCTACGACGACCATGCCCGCTGCGACGACTTCCTCACGGTGGCCGAGGCGCTGCGCGACGTGGCCCCCGACCTCGAGCCCGCCGAGGCCGAGCGCCTCGTTGCCGTGTTCGCCGAGCACGAGGTCGGCCGCGTGCCCGACGACCACGCGCAGTACCTGCGGGGGTTGGCGCACGAGCACGCGCTCGGGCTCGTGTCGAACGTCTGGGCGCCCAAGGACCGCTTCCTGCGGGAGTTCGAGCGTGTCGGGATCGAGTCGGTGTTCCGGGTGCGCGTCTTCTCGAGCGACACGCGCAGCGTCAAGCCTTCCGTCAAGCTCTTCCGGGCGGCGCTCGACGCGCTCGGTGCGTCTCCCGCCGAAGCGCTGTTCGTCGGCGACAGCCTGGAGCGCGACGTGGCACCCGCACGGCGGCTCGGGCTCCGTACCGCGTGGGTGGCGCGCGATCGTGCGAGCGACGTCGTGACGGGCGATCCGCCCGATCACCGGCTCGGCACGATCCTCGACCTCGACCGGCAGATCTAGCCGGTGCCGCTCGTCAGCCGGGCCCCTGCCGCGCCGCGCGCGCCGTCCGCGCGTGCGCGACGCCGGCTTCGATCGCAGCCTTCATGATGCGATCGTTGTCGCGCGAGATGAACGCGTGCACGTGCTTTTCGAGGAGCCAGCGCAGCAGCGGGTTGAACGCCTCGTAGGTCTCGCGGAAGTGGATTCGGGTGCGGCCGCCACCGAGATCCTCGAGGCGCGTCCAGCCGGTGGCGCGCGAGTACAGCGGCTTGCCGACCGCGTCGTAGCGCCACGACTCGCAAGGCTTCACCTCGGTCAGCCATTCCCACGACCGCCCGACGCCGCCCGAGAGCAGGTAGCGCGGCACGCGAAAGCGGCAGTGGCGGATGCGGCCCTCGCCGGTCGCGTCACCCCAGTGCAGGTACTCGATCCGCACGTCGCCGTGCTCGACGACGCGCTGGCGGCGGCCCCAGAAGAGGCTCCAGATCTCCTCGCGGGTCGCCGCCACCTCGAAGCTGAAGGCGTGGTCCTGCACCGCTCCGATCCTCGCACGCCGGGCCCCCCCGGTGGAATGGTTGCTCGGCGTACCGGCGGGCCGGAGCCGGCCCGCCGGGGGGGGGGGGGGGGGGGGGCGGCCCC
>VGPB01000266.1 GCA_016875695.1 Chloroflexota bacterium
AGCCGGCGCCGCTGCCGCTGCACGCGCTGGGAGTGCTGCTCGCGCCGCTGGGCGACGGCGTCGTGCTGTTCGACCGCGAGCTGCGGCTGGTGACGGCGAACGCGGCCGCCGACGCGATCCTCGGGCGGGCGGTGGCGCGCATGACGGGCGCGTCGCTAGTGCAGGCGCTGCGCGATCACGACCTCGCGCAGGTGACGCGCTCGGCGAGCGGCGTCGCGACGCCGGTGCACCTGTCGGGGCCGGGGCGCGACGCGCAGGCGCTCGCGCGGCGCGTCGGCGAGGGGAACGTGTACACGCTGCTCGTGGTGCGCGACCAGACGGAGCTGGCGCATGCGCGGCGCGCGCGCACGGAACTCGTCGCGCACCTGTCGCACGAGCTGCGCACGCCGCTGGCGGCGGCGCGCGCGGTGGCGGAGACGCTGCAGTCCGGCGTGGAGGACGAGCAGGAGCGCGCGCGCTTCCTCGAACGGCTGGTCGAGCAGGTGGACCGGCTCGCGGCGATCGTCGAGCGGCTGTTGAGGCTGGCGCGGCTGGAGTCGGGGCAGGACGAGTTCACGGTTGCGGCGGTGGAACCGGAGGCGCTGCTGCAGGCCGCGACGCGCGGCGTCGCCCCGATCGCGGAGCGGCGCGGGGTGCGCATCGCGGTGCAGGCGGCGGGAGCGGCGGTGCGCGCGGATCGCGAGCGCGTGCTGGAGGCGCTGTCAAACCTGCTCGACAACGCGCTGCGCTACAGCGCGGAGGGCGGGCGCGTGGAGCTGGGGAGCGCGTCGGACGGCGCGGCGATGGTGCGGTTCTGGGTGCGCGACGAGGGGCCGGGGATCCTGCCGAGCGATCGCGAGCGTATCTTCGAGCGGTTCTATACGGGCGATGCGGCACGCGCGGCGGGGGGCGGCACGGGGCTGGGCCTGTCGATCGCGCGGCAGATCGTGCAGCGGCTGGGCGGCACGATCTGGGCGGCGGAGGAGGCACGGGGGGCGCGCATCTGCTTCACGCTGCCGGTCGCGGCGGCGCAGCCGGAGGTCGCAAGCGACGCGCCGGTGCTCGCGGGCTAGCGGGCGCCCTGCCAGTAAGCGTATGCGCCGTGCAGCGCGGCGCCGTCCTCCAGGGCGGCGGCGACGACGTGCTTGGCGCCGAGCGCGAGGTGCGGGTCGGCGGCGGCGAGGCGCGCGCGCACGGGGTCCAGCAGCAGCGCGCCGGCCTGCGCGACGCCGCCACCGACGACGATACGCTGGGGCATGAAGCAGTACGCGAGCGTGAGCACACCCGTGGCGAACGCGCGCGCGATCGCATCGAACTGTGCGCGCGCGGTGGGATCGCCGGCGGCGGCGCGCGCGAGCGCGGTGCCGGAGCCGAGCTACTCGACGGTGTCGCCGGTGCGCCAGTCGATGACGGTCTGGCCGACTTCGCCGAGCGAGCGGTGGCCGTGCAGCAGCCGTCCGCCGATGATCACGCCTGCGCCGACGCCGCAGCCGGCGCCGGCGCGGTGCTCGCCGAGCGCGGTGAGGTCGGCGTCGTTGCCGAACAGCGTGGAGAGGCCGGTTGCGGCCTCGAGGGCGGCGGCGCGCGCCGCCACGCTCGCCGCCGCCCTCGCTGCGAGGCGGCCGAGCGCATCGGGGTCGGCATGCGGGGTCGGGACGACTTCCAACACCTCGACGGCGTCCGGGGCGTGCGCGAGCGCGACGCGCAGGCGCGTG
>VGPB01000267.1 GCA_016875695.1 Chloroflexota bacterium
GCATCTGCGGCCTGCTCACGGGCGGCTGTGGCACCAGCACCCCCGCCACCTCCGGCAGTCCGCCGCCTCCCCGCGCCACCGCCTCCGCCACCAGCTCGCGCAGCCCCCACGCGAGCGGCTCCGTCACGGCGAGCAGGTCCAGCAGCACGGCGCGCGGCAGCGCATCGAGGCGGTCGAGCAGCCGCAGGAACACCGTGTGCGTCGCGTCGGCGTCGGCGAGCGCGCGATGCGCGACCGGCATCGCGACGCCGAGCGCGCCCGCGACCGCCGCGAGCTGCAGCTGCGTCGCGCCCGTCAGCAGCACGGACGCGAGGTCGAACGTGTCATAGCTGCGCGGACCCAGCGCGAGCCCGTTCGCCTCCAGGAACGCGAGGTCGAACTGCACGTTGTGCCCGACCGGCACGCACCCCGCCGCGAACGCGCGCAGCTCCCCGAGCACCGCCGCGAGCGGCGGCGCGCTCAGCAGGTCGATGTCGCGAATGCCCGTGAGCGCCTGCACCTCCCGCGGGATGCCGCGGTTCGGGCGCACGAGCGAGCTGAAGCGCTGCGCGCGCCCGCCGCGGCCGAAGCGCACCGCCCCCACCTCGATGATGTGCTCGACCGCCGGGTCGAAGCCCGTCGTCTCGAGGTCGATCGCGACGTAGCGCTCGCTCACCGGCACGCCGCTCGCGCGCGCACGCGCCGCCGCGTGTTCAGTCGCGCCGTGCGTCGACCTCCGCGGCCGCCTGCGCGTTCGCCTCCTGCGTCGCCGCGACGCTGCCCAGCTCGAAGCGCACGAGCCGCCCCTGCGCGGTGCGATGCACGGCCTCGAAGCGCCCCGCGTGCAGCTCTTCCAGCAGCTCGCGCTCGGTACGCACCGCGCGCTCGAACCCCGTCGCGTAATAGCCGATGCCGGTGTTCGAGTGGGCGTCGGAGCCGCCCGTGCCGCCGATGCCGAGGATGCGCGCCACCTCGTACGCGAACTCGTTCTCGCGCGGGGTGTTGCAGCCGTTCGCCACCTCGATCGCGTGCACGAGCTTGAACACCGGCAGCTCCGCCGCCTGCTCGGCCGTCAGGTCGAACGGGCGGCCGCCCTTGCGCATCGCGGTCACCGGGTCGAACACGTGCCGGAACGGGTGCGCGACGATCATGAAGCCGCCGCGCTTCTCCACCTCGGCGCGCAGCTGCACCGCACGGCGGATGCCCGGGATGTACGACTCCAGTCCCACGACGATCATGTGCCCGTGGTCGGTGGAGACCTCCATGCCGAAGTTCGGAAACACGTCCGGGAACTGCTCGCGATACGCGTCCTGGTGGTGGCGCTCCCACACTTGATCGTGGTCCGCGATGTTGTAGCCGGTCAGCCCGCCCGCCGGCGCGATGACGGCCAGCTCCTCCGGCTTGAGCATGGAGTCGGAGGAGTGCCCCATCGTGTGCAGGTGCATGTCGAGCACGGAGGCACGGAGGCCATCGGAGAGTTGCAGGGGTCAGCCTCCTCATTGTGGCCTCCAAGCATACGGAACCGCGCCAGCTCCGCCTACCCGCTGCCCGCGCAGGCGCGCGTCAGCCCGCGAGCGCGGGCAGCAGCCACGCGAACGCTGCAAGCGCCACCAGCGCCGAGGCCCAAACCGGCCAGCGCGGCCGCCCCCAGACCACGGCCGCCCCACCCACCGCAAGCGCGATC
>VGPB01000268.1 GCA_016875695.1 Chloroflexota bacterium
GCAGTGGGCCGCGCGCACGGGCTGCGCCTGCTGCTGACGGGCGAGGAGATCGACGCCGCCGAGGCGCTGCGCATCGGACTCGTGAGCGAGGTCGTGGCCGCCGACGCGTTGCTCGGGGCGGCGCAGGCGCTCGCCCGCACGATCGCCGGCCACGGGCCGCTCGCCGCGCGCTTCGCGAAGGAGGCGGTGTACCGCGGCGGCGAGCTCCCCGTCGCCGCGGGGCTGCGCGCGGAGCTGGACCTCACAGTCATCCTGCAGACCACCGCCGACCGCGCCGAGGGCGTGCGCGCGTTCGTCGAGCGCCGCGCGCCCCGCTTCGAGGGGCGTTGATGGCGATGCCGGCGGCCGAGCCGGCCCGTACACTGGCGCCGCTCGCATGGGGATAGGAGCAGACCGACCGATGAACGTGATCCTGAACACCGACGAGGCCTACGCCGTGCTTGTGCGCGTGAGCGCCCAGCTCATCGACCACGGCGGGCTCAGCGAGGCGGGGCAGGACGCCCTTCGCGTCTGGCGCGAGGCGTACGCCGTCGGCAACTCGGAGCTCGACCGCTTCGCGCTCGCGTGCAACGAGGCGCTGGGCAACTCGATCGACGAGCGCACCACGCGCATGGTGCGGCTGCGGGGCATGGTGTACGTGTCGGAGAAGGACGTACGCCCGTGAAAGTCGAGTTCGCCCAGGAGGAGGTGCAGGCGCTCGCGCTGTTCGTGCTGGAGCAAGTGCTGACGCTGCCGCTCGGCCGCCGCGACGCCGCGGCGCTGCGCCGCTTCGGCGCCGAGGAGCTGCGGCCCGGCAGTGCGACGATGGTCGCGCTCGCCCAGCGCATCAACGCGGACCTGCAGCGCACCCACGATGCCGCTCACGCGCGCGCGATCATGAAGCCGGACTGGCTCTAGCCGCGGCGCCGCGATGACCGAGGCCGCGCCCACGCCGCCGGAGCACGCGCCGCCGCCCGACGACGCGCCGCCCTTCATCGGCGCCGAGCGGCGCGGCGACGTCGTCTGGCTCACGCTGCAGCGCCCCGCGCGGCTGAACGCTATCCACCTTGCGATGCGCGACGAGCTATGGACGCAGCTCGAGCTGCTGCGCGACGACTCGAGCGTGCGCGTCGCGGTGATCACCGGCGCGGGCGAGCGCGCGTTCTCGGCAGGCGCCGACATCACGGAGTTCGGCAGCGCGCCCAGCGTCGTTGAGGCGCGCCAGGCGCGGCTCGACCGCGACCTGTGGGGGCTGCTGGTCTCGCTCTCGCTGCCACTCGTCGCCGCCATCGGCGGTTTCGCCTACGGCGCCGGGCTCGAGCTCTCGCTGTACTGCGACCTCCGCATCGCGGCCGACGACGCGCGCTTCGCCATCCCGGAGGTCACGCTTGGGTACATCCCGTCCGCGGGGGGCACGCAGACCGTCGCGCGCCACGCGCCGCTCGGCGCGGCGCTGCGCATGACCACGAGCGGCGAGCCCATCGACGCCGCGCGCGCGCACGCGCTCGGTCTCGTGCACGCCGTCGTGTCGCGGGCCGAGTTGCTGCCCACCGCCGCGGCCTGGGCCACGCAGCTGGCGGCGCTCCCTCCCGCCGCGCTCCGGGCCGCCAAGCGCGCACTGGTCGACGGCCTGGACCTGCCGTTGGCGGACGGGCTCGCGCTCGAGC
>VGPB01000269.1 GCA_016875695.1 Chloroflexota bacterium
CTGCCCTCCCGAGCGTGACCGTGCTCGACGTCGGCCAGGGGCTCGCCGTGCTCGTGCGCGACGGCGACGCGGCGGTGCTGGTCGACAGCGGGCCGCCGGACGGCGCCGTGCTGGCCGCGCCCGCACCGGCGTGCGGGCGCGGCTCGGCGTCGTCGTGCTGACGCACGACGACGCCGACCACAGCGGCGGCTACACGGTGCTCGCCTCGTGCCTAGAGATCGGCGCGGTGTACGCGCCTGCGGGCGTGGCCTGTGCACAACCGCTGGCCACCGGCGATCGCATCATCGTGGGGCGCGCGCGCATCGAGGTGCTCGCGCCGCCTGCGCTCAACGGCGGCGCCGGCGCCAGCACGAACGACGGCTCGCTCGTGCTGATGGTGCGGGTCGGCGAACGCGCTGTGCTGCTCCCGGCCGACATCGAAGCGGCAGGCGAGGCGCGCTTGCTGGCGGCCGCCGCCGAGCTGCGCGCGGACGCGCTCGTCGTGCCGCACCACGGCGCGCGGAGCTCCTCGAGCGCCGCATTCGTGCGCACGGTAGGGCCGGCGGTCGCGGTCGTGTCGGTGGGCGCCGGAAACCCGTACGGCCATCCCGATAGTGCGACGCTCACGCGCTACGGCGACGCCGCGCTGCTACGCACCGACCTGCACGGCGACGTGCGGCTGCGCAGCGACGGTCGGCGGAGCCCCAGCGCGCGGCGGCGGGCGTCACCGCAGGCGACCGTGCTACGCTTGCCCGCACCGCCACGCCCGCAGGAGCGAGATGACGATGTTCGAACGCGCCGATGGCCGCGCGTCCAACGCGCTCCGCGCGGTCACCATCGAACCGGGCGTGCTGCGCCACGCCGAAGGCTCTGCGCTAATCATGCTCGGCGACACGCGCGTGCTCTGCGCAGCGAGCGTCGAGCCCGGCGTCCCGGCGTTCCTGCGCGGCACGGGCTCGGGCTGGGTGACAGCGGAGTACGGCATGCTCCCGCGCTCAACGCACACGCGCTCCCCGCGCGAGGCGGCGCGCGGCCGCCAGAGCGGGCGCACGCACGAGATCCAGCGGCTGATCGGGCGCTCGCTGCGCGCCGTGATGGACCTCGACCGGCTCGGCGAGCAGACCATCACCGTCGACTGCGACGTGCTGCAGGCGGACGGCGGCACGCGCACGGCGGCGATCACCGGCGGCTGGGTCGCGCTCGCGCTGGCCGTCGACGCGATGCAGCGCGCGAGCTCGCTCCCCACGCAGTCGCTGCGCACACAAGTCGCCGCCGCCTCCGTAGGCATGACCGAGGGTCGCGCGCTGCTCGACCTCGATTACGCCGAGGACTCCGCGGCCGGCGTCGACTTCAACGTCGTGCTGCTCGGCACCGGCCAGCTCGTCGAGGTGCAGGGCACCGCCGAGGGCGAGCCGTTCACGCGGCGCCAGCTCGACCAGCTAATCGACCTCGCCGAGGCGGGCATCCACGAGCTGTTCGCGGTGCAACGCGAGGCCGTCGCAACCGCGAAGGCCGCCCGCGCCCGCTAGGTGTAGTGACCACGAACCTGTGAGAGACGACTGACCGGCGGGAGGCCACCGAGCGAGCCATGGGGCTTGCGTCAGCTGTACTACCGCAGCCAGCCGGCGAGGGCACGAGCGCGATG
>VGPB01000270.1 GCA_016875695.1 Chloroflexota bacterium
TCGACGCCGGCGCGGCGCACAGCGCCGCCGCGAGGACGGTCGCGATCGTCGCAGGGGCTACGCGCGTGCGCCGGCGGGTGCGATCGGAAGAAGCGGAGCGGAGCGGGGAGGGCATCGAGGACGGACTCCTTCGTCTGTGGTTCGAGCAGCGGTTCGGGCGGCCCGGAGGCAGGGAGGAGTCCGCGGGAGCGGACGAGGAGACGATGCAGGGGTGAGCGCCCGCGAGGTTCCTAGCAAGGCCGGAACCGCGGACGCCAGCCATTTTATTGGCGTCCGGCCGTGCCGGGCCTTGCAATCGTCCGAGATGCTGCCGCGCTACCGGTATGCCGTGCTACTTGGGCCGGATGAGCACACCCGATACGGGCCTGCTGGGGCCGATCTCGCGCAGCTTCATGTCGCAGCGCCTGAAGCTGCACTACCTCGACTGGGGCAACGAGAAGAAGCCGCCGCTGCTGCTCGTCCATGGCGGACGCGACCACGCCCGCAGCTGGGACTGGGTGGCGAACGACCTGCGGCGCGACTTCCACGTCATCGCGCCGGACCTGAGGGGCCACGGGGACTCCGCCTGGGCGGTCGGCTCGATCTACTCGCTGATCGACTACGTGCTCGACGTGGCGCAGCTGCTGAAGGTCGTGGACCGCTTTCCGGTGACCATCGTCGGCCACTCGCTCGGCGGCTCGATCTCGCTGCACTACACCGGCATCTACCCGGAGCGCGTCGCCAGGGTCGTCGCGATCGAGGGCCTCGGCCCGTCGCCGCAGATGATCGAGTCGTTCAAGGACACTCCGGCGCACGAGCGCATGCTCACGTGGGTGCGGGAGATGCAGTCACTCGCGCGGCGCCGCGCGCACCACTACGCGACGCTCGAGGAGGCGGCGGCGCGCATGCGCGACGCGAATCCGCGCTTGACGGCCGAGCAGGCGTGGCACCTGACGGTGCACGGTGCCGCGCGCGAGGAGGACGGCTCGTATCGCTGGAAGTTCGACAACTTCACGCGTGCGGTCTCGCCGTACCTATTCAACGTCGGCGATGCGCGCGATCTCTGGGGCCGCATCACCTGTCCGACGCTGCTGGTGCGCGGCACCGAGTCGTGGGCGAGCGACCCTTCGATCGACGGACGCGGTGCCGCGTTCTCGAACGCGCGCGTGGTCAACGTGCCGGGCGCGGGACACTGGGTGCACCACGACCGGCTGGAGGAGTTCCTGCGCGTCACGCGGGAGTTTCTCGGCGTGTGATCTGATCTGAGGCCCGGTGCGTGCCGAGCTTCGCATCTATGGAGAAGGAGAAAGGAGGAACCCTTCCTCGGTGTGCCGTTGATTTCCTGACGGCGTTGGCGCACGAGTGAACATCGTGGCGCCTATCGAGGACGCAGTTTTCGATTCGAGGGTGGACCAGGCCATGCCAGATCGTGCCCGCAGGGTGGTGAGCGCGTTCGCTTGCGGGTGGCTGCTCGCATTCTGCGTCACTCTGTCGCTCCTCTGGTGGCGGTCCGACGCGGATCTGTGGAGATATTGTCAAATCCTGTGGATCAGCGACGTGATCAGGCGGCGCGTTCTTCCGGTTCTTCCTGCCTCTCGATCTGAACTCCATCTTGGTACTTGACTCCGTGAGCGACCAGCG
>VGPB01000271.1 GCA_016875695.1 Chloroflexota bacterium
CAAGCCCCGGCGCCGTGGCCGCCGCGGCGGTCGCGGCCGCCGCCGCCCCGCCCCGGACGGCACGCTCGAGCCGGATAACGGCGGCCACGACGCCGTCGCCTGACGGCGGACGCCGCTACCCCCGGCTCCGGCGCGACGTGAGCGGCTTTCCCACCGGCTTCGCGACTGACATCGGCATACCAATCGTGAGCGGGCACGCCCCTGCGAGTGCCTCGCGCTCAGCGATTTGCCGGGCGCGCCGGTTGACCGCCCGCGAGCGCCTGCCTACGGTCGCGGCGTGACCGGCGAGCTTCCGGACTTCGTGCGCGCGCTGCTCGACCCGGCGGCATACCTGCACCGGCCCGCAGCGGTCGAGCTGCGTCAGACACACATCTCGTACGTCTTCATGGCCGGCGACGTGGTGTACAAGGCGAAGAAGCCCGTCGACTTTGGCTTCATCGACCAGCGCACGCCGGCGCAGCGTGAGCGCTTCTGCCATGCCGAGGTCACGCTGAACGCGCGCCTCGCGCCGGACGTGTACCTCGGCGTGGTGCCAATCGCGCGCACGCCGGGCAGACGCATCGCCGTCGAGGCGGAGGGCGAGGTGCTCGAGTGGGCGGTGAAGATGCGCCGCCTCCCCGACGATCGCACGCTCGACCGCGTGCTCGCGGCGGGGGCCGCGCCGGCGGGGCTCGTCGAGCTGCTGGTGCAACGGCTGATCGCGTTCCACGAGGTGGCGTCCGTCGTGCCGAACGACCCGGCATTCGCGGGCGGCGTTGCGGAGCGCGCGTGGTGGGCGCGCGAGTACGCGGAAGCTGCCGGCTTCATCGGCCAGACTTGGCGCGAGGCGGACGCCGCCGCCACGCGCGCGTTCTTCGAGCAGGCGATCGAGGCGCACCAGGCGCTATTCGACGAGCGGCTCGCGACCGGACGCGTCGTGGAGGGGCACGGCGACCTGCAGGCGAAGCACGTGTACCTGCTCGACCCGCCCGCCGGGATCATGATCGTCGACTGCATTGAGTTCACGGAGTGGTACCACTTCCGCTACGCCGACGTTGGCTACGACGTCGCGTTCCTCGCGATGGACCTGGAGGCGAGCGGCCACGCGGCGCTGGGCGACGAGCTGGCCGGCCGCTACCTCGCGGCCGCGCACGACGAGACGCTGGGCGTGCTGCAGCCGCTGCACCGCGCGTTCCGCGCGTTCGTGCGTGGCAAGGTGGAATCGATCGGCGCGGCCGCCGCGGAGCTTCCGCCCGAAGAGCGCGCGCGCCTCGCCGCGTCGGCGGCCGGCTACTTCGCGCTCGCCGCCGCGTATGCGGCGCGGCGCGCGGCGCCCGCGATTGTGCTGCTGTGCGGGCTGCCAGCGACCGGCAAGTCGACCGTCGCCGGCACGCTCGCGGCGCGTGTCGGCGCGGCGTACCTGTCGTCCGACGCGATTCGCAAGGCCACTGCGGGGCTCGACCCGCGTGCGCGCGTCAGCGCCGAGTTTCGCAGCGGGCTGTACGCGCCGGACGTGACGGAGCGCACGTATGCCGAGCTGCGCGCACGCGCCGGCCGGCACCTGGCGGCGGGCCGCCCGGTCGTCGTCGACGCGATGCACGGGCACGCGAGCGAGCGGGCGGCGCTGCACGCGCTCGCG
>VGPB01000272.1 GCA_016875695.1 Chloroflexota bacterium
TCTGACCCTGCGCCAGACCGACCTCGGCCTCCCTCAGCTTGCCAATGATCTCCTCGGCTCCGAACCACTTCCCCCTGCTCAATGCCGTCCCCTCCCTCGCGACCAGCAAAAGTCTTCTACCTCCTCCGCTGGTCTCGTTTCAGGGGGTCAGGTCAGCGCCAGCTCGCCCACACTTATGTCGTATGCCATTTCGCCCCGGCGCCGACTGTGGCACCGTGGGACGCGCACAGCAGCGCCGCAGGGGCGCCGCTGCCGAGGAGCACGGCGCATGGACCTGTACGAGGCACTCCGCACCCGCCGCTCCAGCGGCGCGTTCGCCCCCGCCCCGGCCCCCTCGCGGGAGGTGCTCGAACGCGTCATCGAGGCCGCGACCTGGGCGCCGAACCACCACCGCACTGAGCCGTGGCGCTTCCACGTGCTCAGCGGCGACGCGCGCGGAGCGCTGGCACGCGCGATCGGCAACGCGCTGCCTCCCGACCGCGACACCCCCGGCGAGCGCGATGCCATCCGCGCGAAGCTCGAACGCTCGCCCGTGGTGATCGCCGTCGTGCAGCACGTCACCGGCGACGACGCGGTGCGCACGCTGGAGGACTACGCCGCCTGCGCGTGCGCGACGCAGAACCTGCTGCTCGCCGCGCACGCCGAGGGCCTCGCCGCGAAGTGGAGCACCGGCAAGCTCGCGCGCTCGCCGGGCGCAACGGCGTACCTCGGCCTCGGCGCACGCGATCGCATCGTCGCGTACGTCTACGCCGGCTACGCGGCGCAGCCCGGCGACCCGCGCGACCCGCAGCGCGCGCCCGCCGCCATCGCCTGGCACCCCTAGCGCGACAGGGTTACGCGGGCCGCTCCGGCTCCGCGATAAAGACGGGGATCACGCGCGCGGTCTTCTGCTGGTACTCCGCGTACGGCGGGAACGCCTGCACCGCCAGCGCCCACAGCCGCTCGCGCTCGACGCCGGCCACCTCGCGCACGCGCATCGGCTGCACCTCGGCCCGGTCGCGCAGCTCGACGTGTGGGTCGGCACGCAGATTGCCGACCCACAGCGGGTCCTGCGGCGCGCCGCCGAGCGACCCCACCAGCACGTAGCCGCCATCCGCGCGCACGCGCATCAGCGGCGTCTTGCGCACGGCGCCCGTCGTGCGCCCGCGGTGCGTCACGATAACCACCGCCCGGCCGCCCATCTCGGCGCCCTCGGCCCCGTCGGTGCGTTCGTACCGCTCTACCTGGTCGCGCACGCGCTCGGAGGGGCTGGGGATGTAGTCCGTCACTCGTGCGCTCCGATCGCAGGGGCGCCTCGCTCGGCGAGCTGCCGCGCCACCCTTCCAGCGTACGCGCGCGCCCGCCCCGGCGGCCTACACTCCCCCCCCAACCGAGGAGGCCACGATGCCGAGCTACGAGCACATCCTGTACGACCGCGAGCCGCCCGTCGCGACGGTGACACTCAACCGCCCGGCGCAGATGAACGCGCTCTCGCGCCCGCTGGAGATGGAGCTGCACGCCGCGCTCGACGAAGCGGCCGAGGACTCGGCGGTGGGCGCAATCATCGTCACCAGCACCGGGCCGGCGTTCTCGGCCGGCTACGACCTCGGCGGCGAC
>VGPB01000273.1 GCA_016875695.1 Chloroflexota bacterium
TCCCGCGCGGCGCGAGCTCCGCGCACGCCCCGCAGCGAGTGCACGTCGCGTCGTCGATGCGATACGCCCCCGTCGCGTCTTCGGGCGCGCCCGCCGCCGTCGCGTCCTGCACGACGGCCCCCGTCGGGCAGATCGCCAGCGCGTCGGCGAGCCGCGGGTCGGTCTGGTCGGCCACGCGGAAGCGCACCAGCCCCGCGCAGCGCAGCGCGTCGCAGCGCCCCCCGCGCACGTGCGCCTCGTACTCGGCCTCGAAGAAGCGCAGCGTGTTGCGCATGATCGTCGGGCTCGCCTGCCCGTGCACGCAGTTCGAGTACAGGAGCGTGCCGCCGAGCAGCTCGAGGTTGTGACGGTCCTCCACGCGCCCGCCGCCGGCCGCGATGCGCTCGAAGATCTCGACCATGCGCTGGTTGCCGTGGTGGCACGTGGTGCAGCGCCCGCACGACTCCTCCTCGAGGAACCCCGCGAACAGCGCGTTGAGGTCCACCGAGCACGCGCCGGCGCCCACGAACACCACGCCGCCCGCGCCCACCAGCGCGCCGTGCCGCGCGAACGGCGCGCGCTCCAGCGCGAGCTCGTCCAGCAGCGTTCCCGGCAGGTAGCCGGCGAGTGGCCCACCCGCCTGGATCGCCTTGAGCGGCCCGCCGCCGAGCACCCCGCCGCACGCCGCCAGCGCGTCCCGGAGCGGCACGCCGAACGGCACCTCCATCACGCCCGTGCGCGGGATGTCGCCCGAGAACGA
Organism: Chloroflexota bacterium; assembly: GCA_016875695.1. Taxonomy (GTDB): domain Bacteria; phylum Chloroflexota; class Dehalococcoidia; order UBA2979; family UBA2979; genus SHYP01. Next base: position 740 of record VGPB01000273.1, read on the forward strand.
GAAGATCTTCGTGCCCACGTCCTGCGCCGTACCGAGCGCGCGGAACCACTCGGCTCCGTGGCGCAGGATCAGCGGCACGTTCGCGTACGTCTCGACGTTGTTCACGTTCGAGGGCTTCATGAACACGCCGGCGTTCGCGGGGAACGGCGGCTTCACGCGCGGCATGCCGCGCCCGTCCTGCACCGAGGCGATCAGCCCCGTCTCCTCGCCGCACACGTAGGCGCCGGCCCCGCGCACCACCTCAAGCGTGCACGAGAACTCGCGCCCGAGGATGCGCGCGCCGCACAGCCCCGCCGCCACCGCCTGCGCGATCGCCTGCTCGATGCGCGCGACCGCCAGCGGGTACTCGTTGCGGATGTACACGAAGCCGTGCTGCGCGCCCGTCGCGAACGCAGCGAGCAGCATGCCCTCGACGATCGCGTGCGGGTCGCCCTCCAGCAGCACGCGGTTCACCCACGCGCCGGGGTCGCCCTCGTCCGCGTTGCACACCAGGTAGCGCTCGGCGACCGGCGCGCCCGCGAGGAAGTTCCACTTCACGCCCGCGGGGAACGCCGCGCCGCCGCGCCCCGTGAGCCCCGAGTCGATCATGAGCTGGCGCAGCGCCTCCGGCGCCTGGTGCCGCTCGACCGTGCGCGCGAGCGCGGTGTAGCCCCCCGTCGCCACGTAGTGCGCGAGCGACTCCGGGTCGGTCACGCCGACGCGCGCGAGCAGCCGCCGCTCGTGCTCGAGCGCGAGAAACGGGTGCGCGGCGAGCGGCGGGATGCCCGGGCGCGCGCCCGCGAGCACGCCCACCGCGAGCGCCGCCGCGGCGCCCATGC
>VGPB01000274.1 GCA_016875695.1 Chloroflexota bacterium
GCCACGGCGCCTGTGAAGCTGCCGGCGCGCGCGTGCCAGCGGCCGAGCGCGCCAGCGCGCAGCGGCGCCTCGACGCAGCGGTAGCACAGGTCGGCGAGCGCGAGCGTCACGACGCACTGCCCGAGGACGAGCGCGAGCTCCGAGGCCGGCTCCGCGACCGCGCGCCTGGTCACGACGATCACGGGCCAGTGCCAGAGGTACACGCTGTAGGAACGCAGGCCGAGCCAGCGCAGGGGGGCGCAGCCCAGCACGCGCGCGGCGGCTGCCGTGGGGTGGGCGGCGGCCGCGATGGCGAGCCCGCCGAGCAGCCCGGTCAGGCCGAAGGCCCACGGATAGAGGGCCAGGCGCCACGCGGCGAGCCAGACGGCAAGGAGGCCGAGGCCGGCGAGCGCACCGAGCGCGAGCAGGTTCGCGAGCACGCCTCGGCGCTGCGCGAGAGCGGCAGTGGGGACGCAGGCGAGGGCGGCGCCGAAGAGCAGGCCGGTCGCGTGCGTGTCGGAGCCGTAGTAGATGCGCGTCTGGCTCGCGGCGCTCGCGCTCAGCTGCCACGTCCACGCGAAGGAGGCCGCGGCGAGCGCGAGGCAGGCGGCCGCGACGAGCGCGCGGCCGCGCACGCGCAGCAGCGCGACCAGCAGCAGCGGCCACACGAGGTAGAACTGCTCCTCGACGGCGAGCGACCACAGGTGCTGCAGCGGCGACGGCGGGCCGATCGTCTCGAAGTACGGGGTGTCGCGCACGATCAGGTGCAGGTTGGCGACGTACGCCGCGGACGCCAATGCGAGCTGCGCGAGCGCGCGCACGTCATCGACGAACCAGAGCTCGTACACGGCGAGCGTGACGAGGATGAGCGCGTACACGGCGGGGAGCAAGCGGCGCGCGCGGCGACGCCAGAAGTCGCGCACGTCGATGCGGTGGCCGCGGTCCCACTCGGCGAGCAAGCCGCGGGTGATCACGAAGCCGCTGATCACGAAGAAGAGGTCGACGCCGAGGTAGCCGCCGGGCAGCCACGGCGCGTGCGCGTGATGCACGAACACCGCGATGACGGCGAGCGCGCGCAGCCCGTCGACGCCTGGAAGGTAGGACACGGCGCGCCGAGGGTCCATGGGCTCTGCTTCGACTCGCCACACTCGTGGCGCATTCTATGCGCGTAAGTCGCTAGCTGTACTGACTACATACCAGCGAGACGGCTGACTGCAGGGGGACCTCCGACGAGACTTGGGGTTGCGAAAGCTCCGAGTTCCGAAGGAGGTCCCGATGAGTGATGCTACCCCGCCCCGGCGCATGCGCTATTCGTACGAGGCCCGGTACCGCGCGGTAGAGGCGATGCTGACCGGCGCATCGACCGCGGCGTCAGGCGGGCAGGTCGGGGCGAGCCGTGCCACCACGTACCGTTGGCGCGCTCGCCACCGCGAAGCAGGCTGGGCCGGCCTGCACGACCGCCCATCGACGCCACACGTCCATCACCGCCAGCTGAGCCCACAGGCAGAGGCGCAGACCCTCGCCGTCTGCGAGCGCACGGGAGACGAACCGCAGGTGGTCGGCGCGATCA
>VGPB01000275.1 GCA_016875695.1 Chloroflexota bacterium
CAGCGCGGCCGCGCCGCCGTACGCGCGATCGGACTGCACACGCCGCCACGCCGCGTACGCCCACGCACCGCCCAGCGCGAGCAGCGCGAGCAACGCGAACAGTGCCTCCGGCCGTCCGAAGCTCACGGGTGCCGCCGCCACACCGTCGCGCGCAACCCCGCTTCCACGACGAGCAGCGCGATCGCGGCGAGCGCGAGCCACGGCCCGAACTCGCGGTACGCGGTGAAGCGCCGCTCCGCGACCCGGCTGCGCTCCAGCTCGCCGATCGCGTCGTACGCGCGCTGCAGCTCCTTCTCCGTCGCCGCGTCGTAGTACGCCGCCTGCGTCTCCGCCGCGACGCGCCGCAGCGTCGCCTCGTCAACGCTCGCGCCGCCGCCCGCCGCGCGGCTCACAAAGCCCACCGTGTACACGCGGATGCCCAGCGCCTTCGCCAGCTGCGCCGCCTGCGCCGGCGCCACCTCGCCCGCGTTGTTCGCGCCGTCCGTGAGCAGCACGATCACGCGGCTGCGCGCGTTCGAGTCGCGCAGCACGTTCAGCGCCTCGGCCAGCCCCAACCCTACCGCCGTGCCGTCCGGCAGCAACCCGGACTCCAGCCCCCGCACCGTGCGCCTTAGCGCGACGTGGTCCAGCGTCAGCGGCGACAGCACCAGCGCGCGCGACTGGAACACCACCAGCCCCACGCGATCGCCCGCGAGCATGCCCGTGAACGCCGCGATCACCTCGCGCGCCGCCTCGAGCCGCGTCGGCCCGCCCGCCGGCGTCCCCGGCTGCGTGCGTTCCGCCATCGACCCGGAGATGTCCAGCGCCAGCACGATGTCGATGCCCTCCTCCGGCAACGACACCACCGCCAGCCCGCGCTGCGGCCGCGCCAGCGCGACCACGAGCAGCGCGAGCGCGAGCAATCGCAGCGCGCCCGGCACCCAGCGCAGCCGCACGCGCCAACTCGCGCGCTCCGCCGCCGCAGCGAGCGGCGCGATGTCCACCACCAGCAGCGCCGGCGTCGCCCCGGGGTGCCGCCACCAACGCCACCAGAGCAGCGCCGCTGCAAGCGGCAGCAACGCCAGCAGCGCCGGTGCCGCGAAGCCGATGCCGCTCACGACGCGACCTCCGTGTACGCCGTCGCGCGCGGACGCGCGAGCTCCACGATCTCGAACGCAACCGTCAGGTCGTGATCCGCCGAGGCCGGGTCCGGCCGCTGCCCCGCGTACACCGCCGCGTCGCAGCGCTCGAGCAGCCCGCCGACCAGTCGCGCCTGCCAGCGCTCGACCCCAAGCCCCGTCATCATGCGCTCGAGCTCCGTTGTCGTGAGCGCCGTCGCCGTGAACGTGAATCGCGCCTCGAGGTAGTCCCGCACGACGTCGGCAAGCTCGCCGTAGTAGCGGCCGTACTCGCCGGCCGCGAGCGGATCCGTCGCGGCGAGCGCGTCGAGCCGCGCGCGCGCCGCGTCCTCCGCACTCGTGTCGACGTTGACCGGCTCGCGCACCGCCGCGCGGCGCGCGAGCCGCCGCCGCAACGCCA